>SUWN01000016.1:39058-44441 GCA_015061465.1 Treponema bryantii
AACTCAAATAGAAGCCAACGATGAAAGAAATATTTTAATAAACACAAAAGCAACATCCATAACTTTTACAATTCTATTCATTTTAATAGACATTGCAGCAATTGTTGCTTTTATACTCCAAAAAATAGACTACTTATATATCTTTGCAGGAATAATCCTATTATCAGCAATTATTTTTCTTATAACAAAAATTATTTTAAACAAACTAAATTAGAAAAATTAGAGATTTATTCTTTCAACCACCCTTTTTCTACCGCGTTTTGAATATTTTTTTCTACCCAAGGCCATAAATCTGGAATAACATCTTTTACAATTCCAATTCTTTTGTAAACTTGCTCAACAGAGGGATGGCCTTCTTTCCAAGTGTGACCGTTAGTTAACGTATTGTGTAAATATGGCTGAATTCTATCCATACATGCGGCATATTTTGCATCTAAAGTTTCCATTGCATCAAATTCTTCCCAAAGATTTCTAAACTCTTTTCCAAGATGTTCTGGAATTTGCGAAAAAAGTTTATCTGCCGCCGCCAATTCACGTTCATGCTTATCTTCATTTGCCCCCAAATCATAAGCAAAAGTGTCTCCCGCGTAAATTTCAATCAAATCGTGAACAATACACATTTGCACCGAACGGCCAATATCAGTTCCTTCTGGAGCATAATCTTTAAAAAGCATAGCCATCAAAGCAATATGCCACGAATGTTCTGCATCATTTTCCCGCCTAGAACCATCAATCAACATAGTGCGTCGCATAATTCCAGTCATTTTATCAACTTCCGCAGTAAAATGTAAAAGTTCGTTTATTTTTTCATTATCACAAGGCAAAAAATCTTCAATTCCCATCAATTCCCTCCAAAACCAATTTTCATAAATCTATCCAACTGTTTCTGATTTTTAATCACAACAACCTTATCCTTATAATCAGAAATCACTTTTTTATATTTTAACCTCGACTCTTTTCGTCTTCCATCAAAAAGCACCCACCGAACAAATTCAAAATCAAGTTTTTCATCACAGCCCGCAGTCATATCTGGCCTCGAACGCCCCTTATACTTTCTAAACCTTTTCCAAACTCGCCACAAAGAATTAATCCGATTAAAAAGCATCACCACAATAAAATCAGCCTTTTCCATCCGCTCATCAAAAAAAATCTTACTATAATTTCCGTCTATACACCAATTTTCGTTTTTGTCCAAAAAATCCCGAACAATTTTTTCTTTTTCCGCAGCCGCTCTCACTTCCCAATTTGGCAAAAAATGCACCGTATCAAAATGAAGCATCGGAATCCCATATTTTTCACCCAAAAACCTACACAAAGTAGACTTCCCAGACCCACTGTATCCAATAATCGCAATTCTCATACCCCAATTCTCTCAAAAAAGAGATTTTATTTCAATTAAAAAGACAAATAATAATAAGGAGGTTCCCTGCCAAGCTAAGATTTTTTCGCTTTGCTCAAAAATCTTAGCTTGGCAGGTCGCGCTTTTCGTTGTTCCGCGTCAAGCGCTCCATTGCTCCACTACGTTTCGCAACCAGCCTATCGGCTGGCAACTACAATCGCTAACCCAAGAAATTACAACTCTAATTCTTCATAATATCTATTAAAAATTTCTTGTAGAAGCTTTTTCTCTTCTTCAGAAACTTTCACAGGTTCAGCTTGATTAAAACACATCCCTTTTTCAGACATAAAAATCACACAAAACATCAAAACATAAAATTTCAATGCCCGTTCCTGCATCTCATTTAAATTCATTTCATCCTTTAAATAATCAGCATAATCTATATCAGCCTTCATACTCAAAAGAGCCATAGTAACCAAAGCTAAAAACATAACTTCATCACCAAAAGAAATCCAATCCAAATCAATAATCCCCGAAAGTTTTCCTTCGTGAATAAGAACATTTTTCGTCGTTATATCATCCAAAAAAGGCTCTGGTTTTATGCTATTAAAATATTCCTTAAAATCAGGCACAATTTTTTTAAGTTTCAAAACATATTCCACAGAAAAAATCCCATTATTAATAATTGCTTCCTCTGCCCGATTAATATCATTTAACAAACTTTCTTCCCAAGAAGAACAAATATTTTCAGAATCTTCATAAGAATTAAGAGATCCAAAACCTTTAGCCATTGGCAATTTTTTAATTTCCTTTTGAAAATCAATAATCTTTTTTGCAATAATTTGCTTATCATTTTTGGAAAGAGAAGAATAAACAAGTCCAAGATCCTTTCCAGGAATAAAAGACATAACAAAATAATATGGTGCATTAACCAAATTTTCAGCAATAACACAAGGAGTTGGAATATCCAAATCTTTTACTTTATTTAACCAATAAGTAGAACCTATAATTAAATTTTTATCATCAGAAATTTTAATAACATATTTTGTATCATTAAAAACAACCGTATAAACATAACCCGCCAAGCCCACAGTATTTCTAATAATTTCAGTCGGTTTTCCATTAAAAACATCATCACAAATTTTATTTACAGTTTCTAAATACATTTTTCCTCTTAATTAATAAATACTTCATTTTTTATTTAAGTTTTTTCATCTTCTACTACAATTCCCTAACAGAACCATTTTCAAAATAATAAATATTTTCAAACTTAAATCCATATTTTTTCCCAATCATTCGAATATGCGGTTCAAAAGTAAACGACATATTTTCAGTTATTTTTTTCACATTACTTTTTTCAAAATAAATACGATTATTTCTATCTTTTTCAATTGTATGACCTAAGTTCCCATTAAAATCCAAATTTTCAAAACCAAAAGATTTAATTTTCTCATTCAATTCAATGAAAACATCTTCAAAAGACATACCGGGTTTTACAAATTCAATAAAATGATTATGCAATTCACGTTCAATTCTTAAACCTTCCAAAAACTCAAAATTCTTTATATCAGTTTCAGATTTTACAATTCCATCTTCAACGACAAAACTTCTTGAACAATCACCCCAAACACCATTTTTCAAAGGAGATAAATCAATCGTAATCAGATTCTCTTTTCCAACTTTTTCCTCAGAAGGTACATAATTCTTTCCAGAAACAGAAAGACAACTTCTACTCCCAAGCAAAACCAACGCAGGACAATCATAATACCAAGTCTCATCAATTCCGTGTTTTTTCAAAAGCAATTTACATTCTTCAACAATCTCTTTTTCAGAAATCTCAGGCTTAATAAAACTTTTAATTTCATCCAATACATTTTTTGCAATTGATTGAATCTTTTTATATTCATAAACATCAAGATTTTTTACAAACTCAATATCATTTCGGGTAAAATTCATTATTGTTCAAATCCTAACTTTAAAATTTTTAAATTCGATTTTTATTCATCCAATCAACAGCAAAATCAACAAAAGCCCGTTGATTAATAAGTCTACAAGCTGCATTTCCCACTTTCCCAAATCTAAAAATTGAACCATCATCTTTATAAATTGATTCAAATTCATTCCCAATTACATTAAAATCAGCTTCCTCATATGCAACATCATGAAAAGGAATCCTTTTTCCATCAGAAAAAATATATTCCTCCGTAAAAATAACTTTTGATGGCCAATTTGCCCTATTTTCTGCAAGATGAAGAATTGTACAAGTAGAATAATCTGTACCAATCATTAATGACCAACCATTATTGTCATATAATTTAGCCAAAGGACTTCTTTCCCCAGCTTCAAAAGAAAGCCCCTCTTCCGTATATTCAATATTTACTCCTATTTTTTCTTTTTCGTTCCCCCAAACCGCAAAACTTGCAATTACATGGTTAGTTCGAATAGTATCACATTGATTCTTAAAAATTTCATTTACAATACTTAAATTAGGCTTATATTCACCATAAGAATTATAGGCAGGCATTACAATTATTCCATCATCAGAAATAATTTCTTTCATGACAGAAATCAATGAATCTGGCCCATTATCCACATAACCAATTTTAGATAGAGAAACATGAACAAGGATTTTCATTCTTTTCTTTAACCCAAGTTCTTTTAACTGTTTATGCAGTTCTTCTTTTGTCATCATTTTATAAATCCCGGACAAAAAATGTTCTCAAATAAGATTATTATACTTTCACTAAAAAATTCTGTAAACAATAATGTTTCTAACAATAAAAAATGACAGAAGCAAACCTCTAAAAAGGTCTCTAACAGCTGTATAGAGTTTGCAAAACTTTTTTACACATCAAGTCTTTTTATAAAATGAAATTTCTTATATCCATTAGGAATATTATCAAGTTCACTTATTAATTCATAACCATGCTTTTTATAAAATTCAGGAGCTTGCCACGACATAGTATCCACATGAACAGCATGACAACCTCGTTTTTTAGCTTCATTTTCAGCCGCTATTAATAATCGTGAACCAATTTTTTTACTTCGAAAATTTTCATCCACCCAAAGAATATCAATATGAAGCCATCCCCAATAAGTTCCACCAAGAATTCCTGCAATAACATTTTGATTTTCATCATATTCAACAATATTCAATAACAAATGATTATCAGGCCCAACATGCATATTATTAAACTTTTCCAACGCATTATTTACAAACTCAATTTCATTTTTATTTGGGTTATAATTCATAATTTTTCAAATCCTAACTTTAACAACTCTTTATCACCAGGACAAAAAACAAATTTTTCTAATTCAACCTCAGTAATCCATTTTATTTCAGATATTTCTTCTTTATTAAATATAGGTTCGCTAAATAATTCACCATAATAAGCAACTGTAATATACATCAAATCATCTAAATACATTACTCTTGAATGTAAATGTTCTAAATTCTTTATTTTACAATTGATTTCTTCACTCACTTCCCTAATCACAGAATCTTCAAAATCTTCCCCAAACTCTAGATTGCCCCCTATAACTTCCCAAAAACCCGGAAAATATTTTTTATTCATACTTCGTTTCGAAATCAATATGCGCTTCATTTTTCTGTCAATAGGCAAAAAAGCGCAGCCAACCATTTGAATTTTTTCTACCATATAAAAATTATAACATTCAATACAGATACAGTAAATATATAATAATTTTGTGGGTACAGAAGAAGGGCATATTAAACAATAAATAAACAGCGTTAAATAAAAAAAGCCTGGCAACTTTCAGGCTTAAGCCTTCAACCGCTATTCAGTCGGATGATGCTAAAAAATTGCTGTTCGCAATTTTTCTTAACGCATCTCCTATATCAAGCACCTACTTTCCCACAAGCAGCAGTCCCTGCTTTTTGCGCAGTTGAATTTCAGAAACAAGCGTTAAATAAAAAAAGCCTGGCAACTACCTACTTTCCCGCAAAAAGCAGTATCATCGGCGCAAGAGAGCTTGACTTCCGTGTTCGGAATGGGAACGGGTATTACCTCTCAGCTATGGTCA
>SUWN01000017.1 GCA_015061465.1 Treponema bryantii
TGAAGTTTTGAAATTTGTGTGTTACATTTGATAAAAAGGATAGGGGATTTTATCTATCCTTAACTTAATCTTTTAGGATGGTACTTATGTTTTTGGAAGCAAAAAACGCATTAGTATTCAAAAAAGGAAACGAAACTTTAATGATTGAACCATGGGGGGAAAATTCTTTCCGTGTTCGTTCAACAATGGAACCAAACTTTATTGATAGAGATTGGGCTTTAACAGAAAAAATTAACCACGGAAATGCAAAAATTTCTGTAACAGAACAAGGCGCCTCCATCATAAATGGAAAAATCGAAGCAAAAGTAAATAACAACGGAATTATAACATTCTTTAAAGACGGTGTAAAAATTCTTCATGAATATCACCGTTCTTATGATCCATCTGCTACAAAAGAAAGTTGTTGTACAAAAGTAATCAACAGACAATGGCAGGGAATTATTGGCGGTGATTACAAACTTTCTGTACGATTTGAATCAAATGATAGCGAAAAAATCTTTGGTATGGGACAATATCAAACTCCATATTTAGACATGAAAGGTTGTTTTTTGGAATTAGCACAAAGAAACAGCCAAATTTCTATTCCATTTGCAGTTTCAAACCTTGGCTACGGATTCTTGTGGAACAATCCAGCTGTTGGACACGTTAATTTTGCAAAAAACATTACAGAATGGGTTGCAGAATGTACAAAAGAAATGGATTATTGGATTACAGCCGAAGACACTCCTGCAAAAATTATAGAAAACTTTACAGCTGCAGTTGGACGTGCTCCAGCATTAACAAAAGATTACCTTGGATTTTGGCAATGTAAACTTCGCTACAGAACACAAGAAGAAGTTCTTTCTGTTGCAAGAAAATACAAAGAAATGGGAATCCATCTTGATGTAATTGTAATTGACTTTTTCCATTGGCCACGCCAAGGGGACTGGTGTTTTGATAAAGAATACTGGCCAGATCCAAAAGCAATGTGTGATGAACTTCACGCAATGGGAACAAAAGTAATGGTTTCTGTTTGGCCAAGCGTGGACAAAAAATGTTCACACTTTTACGAAATGCAAGACAGAGGTTTCTTAGTTCGCACAGAAAGAGGTTCAAACCAAACTTATGACTTTAACGGCGACTGTTTAACTTTTGATGCAACAAATCCAGAAGCTCGCGAATATTTGTGGGAAATCTGTAAAAAGAACTACGCAGACTACGGAATTGATATGTTCTGGTTAGACAACGCAGAACCAGACTTTAACGTTTACGATTACGGAAACTATCGCTATCAAATGGGAAGTGCTTTGTCTTGTTCAAACATTTATCCATTGTTGTATAGCAAAGCATTCTATGACGGAATGAAAGCTGACGGACGCAAAAACTTTGTAAACTTGGAACGCTGTGCTTGGGTTGGTTCACAAAAATATAATCAAGTTCTTTGGAATGGCGATGTTCAATCTACATTTGAATGTTTGGAAGCAGCAGTTTACCAAGGACAAAATATGGGATTGGCAGGAATTCCTTGGTGGACAACAGACATTGGTGGATTTATGTACGGAAACCCAAAAGATCCAGCATTTGTTGAATTACTTGAACGTTGGTTTGAATTTGCAGTATTCTCACCAATTTTGCGCTTGCACGGAGACCGCGATCCACACGATATTCCACCATTAGACAAAGATCCAAACAGAGGCTACGGCGGCGGCTACTTGTACACAGGTCAAAACAACGAAATTTGGTCATACGGTCCAGAAGCTCAAAAAATTATGGAAGAACAAATCAAACTTCGTGAATCATTAGTTCCATACATCGAAAAAGTGATGAAAGAAGCTAGCGAAAACGGAAGCCCTGCAATGCGCACAATGTTCTACGAATTCCCTAACGACCAAAAATGTTGGGACTTAAAAGATCAATATATGTTTGGTTCAGAATATCTTGTAGCACCAATTCTAAAAGCTGGTCTTACAAGTCGTGATGTTTATCTTCCTGCAGGCAAATGGGAAAATATTCATACAGGCGAAGTTGTTGAAGGTGGCAAAACAATCACATGTGATGCACCAATTCACCAGATTCCAGTATTTAAGAAAAAGTAAGAATTAGGAATTTAGAATTTACTTTAAGCGCATCTTTTTATAAAGGTGCGTTTTTTTGTTTTAAATATGTAGTAATATGATATAATATTATTGATACGAAATATAATGAGGTTATTTATGAAAAAGTTTTTAAGAGTTGCAAATGTTTTATTAATACTTGCTAGTTTTTTTGGATGTAAAGTTGAAGCTTTGCCGTCAAATGATGATGAAGTAAAAACTGGAACAATTGTTGGTTATGCAAAATATGTTAATTCTGATAATCACAGTGGGATTCAAATTAGATTAGTTTCTACAGATTCAACAGGTTTGTTTGCATCTGATTATTGTGCATCAAGAGGAATTTCTACTCCTATGAGAGCTGTTGAAGATTTACAAATAACAAATAAAGAAGGAAAATTTACTTTTACAAATGTACTTCCTGGAACATATACAATTTATGCTTCTTCTGATTCTACTTGTGAAGGTGCTGTTACTACTGATATTTCAGTTCAAGCTTCTCAAACTGTTACAATTGATGATTTAGGATTAACTGCAACAGGAAACTTAAAAGGAAAAATTTTGCTTGATGATATTTCTGAGAATTTAGTTCGTTTTGATGTTTTTATTGATGGAACTTCTTATTTTGCAATTACTGATTCTGAAGGTAATTTTGAAATTTCAAAAATTCCTGCTGGTAAAGATTATTCATTAAGTGTTAGACAAGGAAATTTTTTAAAAAATTTATATTCAAAAAATCTCGAAGTAATTGCAAATAATACAGTAATACTACCAGAGATTACAATTTCATCTTCTGAGTTAAATAATAATACAAAAGAAAATGAAACAAATCAAATAACAAGATGTGAAGCTACAGAGGAAGGTATAAAATTTTATGGAAATTTATTAAATAATATTTCTAATTCAAATAGTAATAGTTATACATCGTGTACTATAAAAATAAAAGATTTAGAAAATAATGTTTCAATGATTAATAATTATCAAATCAGTACAGGTTTAGGTGGAGAATGGATTTATGTATATCCTTTGGTTACAAAAGGAAAAGAGTATAAATTTGAAGTTACAATGTCATATTTTGCAACTGAAATTTCAAGTAAACAATTTACCATAACTGCAATAGGAGGACTTGGGGAATTCAAAGTTGAAAATGCAAATGATTATGAAGTTACATTAAGTGATTCTAGAGTAATTTCTAGAACGGAACAACAATTTACTGATAATAAAAATGTTCCTATATATGATTATGGAACAAGATATATTCTTTATTCAAGTAATAAGAATGCAATTGATATGTGGGATGGTTCATTCTGGCTTGTTGATGCAGATAGTAGTAAACAAATAAGAAATCAAGAATTCGATATTCCGAATGTTAAAGCTATTGCAGGTTGGATAACTTATGAACAATTAGACCTTGCTTTACAAGGTCGTCAATTAGGAGTTAGATCTACTTCTTATATAAAAATTGCAGGCTATGATTACAATAATACAACTCTTTTTGAATTAAATGATTATAAAGAATCTCTTTTTGATTGGGATAATAATGAATCAAAAAAAGTATTTGCAATTTATGGAATACAAATTGACGATAATGATTTTTATTTATTTAATGATGTTCCCGGTCTTGAAAAAAAATATATTCTTATATCTGAAGATAAGATTTCATTTGTAGATGAAAGTACTCCTAATGCTAAAGAAGTGTATGGTAAAACTTATGAAATTTATGAAACAATTTATTCTCCAATTTATTTACCTGATTTGTCAAAAATTCCTTTTGCTAATTCAATAAAAAATTATAGTGAATATTACAGATTTACAGGAGCTTGGGGAGCATTTGTTAGCACAACTAATGCATATTCGCTTCCTTCATATTCTGTTAATTTACTATATAGTAATGCGACAGACTTCATTATTGATGATGTTTATTATACGACATTAATTCAACCTATAGTTGAACAATATAAAGCTACAGCTCATTTTTATGATACTGATAAAGAAACGTTATTGAAATCAATTGACACAGTTCTTGCCATGTATTCTGAATATTTTAAGGTAACATTTCCTCCTGTTCCTGAAAAAGAGGGTTTTATAGGATACTGGGAAGACGAAACTGGCAATTTGTATGAAAGTGAAACAACATGTATATTAGAAAATCCAATAAATAAATTTTTTGCAAAATATATTTCAACAGAAAATGAATAAGTAGAAGAAATAATTAATTAGCTAAATATTAGAGCGATAGACTAAACTGTCATTCCCGCACTTGCTGCGGGAATCTTTTTTTTCCTCGTTGATTTTCTAGTTGCAATATTCTAAAATTAAATAAAGTATGATTGAATTAGAAAATTTTTGTAAAGAATATAAAAAACTTTTTTCCCAAAAAATATCGTTTCAAGTTCAGGATGTATCTTTTTGTGTAGAAAAAGGGCAGATTGTTGGTTTAGTTGGCGCAAATGGAGCTGGAAAAACAACAATCCTAAAAGCAATCGCAGGCCTTCATTATCCAACTAGTGGAAAAATCTATATTGGTGATTCATTTAATAAATTTGATGTTGAAGAAAATCCAAATTTAACAAAAAAATTAGTTGGTTATGTTCCAGAAAAATCCATTTTGCCCAAAAATATTCGTGTAATTGAATTTTTAGATTATATTGCAAATCTTCACGAATTATCTGGAGAAGAAAAAAAAGAAGCTATTGATTTTGTTGTAAAAAAATGTTCGCTAAAAGATGTTTTGAACAAAAAAATAAAGGAACTTTCCAAAGGATATGCGCAAAGAGTATCTTTTGCGCAAGCATTAATTTTTAATCCGCCAAATTTAATTTTGGATGAACCATTTTCCGGGCTTGATCCAGCACAAATCATTCAGATTCGGCAGTTGATTTTAGACCTTTCACAAGAAAAAGCGATTTTAATTTCTACTCACATTTTACAAGAAGTTCACAATTTGTGTAATAAAGTTGTTATAATGAACAATGGTGAATTAAAGATTTTTGGTTCAGAAAATCAAATTAACAGTCATTATAATGTAACAAAAATCGAAGAAGCTTTTTTAAAAATTGTTAGCGAGAATTATTCATGAAAAATAAAAATATAACTTTTGCCGCATTCTTAAAACATCAACTTTTTTCTTCATTTTTATCGCCTGTTTTTATAATTTCAGCTTTTGTTTTTGTTTTTTACGTTTTTTTTAATTTCTTTATAAAACAACAATTTTTTACAGGCAAGGGCAGTGCAGATTTAACACTTCTTTTTTCTGCAATTCCGTATATTTGTATAATAGTAATTCCGTGTCTTTGTTGGAAAAAATCCGATTCTGTTTATGATGATTTTGTTCCGTTGTCATTTTTTCAAAAAAAACTTGCTTACGTTCTTACTTATCTAATTAATTTTGTTTCAATTTTAATTTTGATTTTTCCTTCTATAATTGTTGTAAATCTTTTTGGCGCAGTTGATTTTTCTCAAGTTTTTACAAGTTACATTTGTTTATTTTTTTACGCACTTGCTGCAATAAGTATATGTGTTTTTGTAAATTCTGTTTTTGAATCTGGCATTTTATCTTTATTTATAAGCGTGATTATTCTTGCAATTGTGAATAGCGCACATTTATTTGCAATTTACGTTTCTATGAATAATTTTGTTGCTTCTATCTTAAAGAAGATTAGTTTTATTTGGCATTTTGACGCTGCTAGTAAAGGAATTTTAGATACACGAGATTTGATTTTTTTGCTTTCGGTTTCTGCGTTTTTTATAATTTGTACAATTTTATGTAATCAAATCAAACTTGGCAAAAAAATCAATTCTTTTCAAATCCAAAAATATACATTGCTTTTTTTAATTACGATTTTTGTTTCCCTTAATTCAAGCAAGTATTTTTTGCGAATAGATTTTTCTAAAAACAAAACTTATTCAATTTCAACTTACACAAAGGAATTACTAAAAAAAGCCGATTCACCAATTAAAATTACTTATTTTCGCTCTAATAATTTATCCAAACTTTATCCGCAAATTAGAGATGTTTCTGATTTTTTGAATGAATACACAAAAATTAATAAAAATATTTCACTTAATATAAAAAATCCTGATAATGATTCTGCATCCATTAATTTGTTACAATCATACGGAATTTCAAGCCAACAAATGCGTACTGTAAAAAATAATTCCACAGAATTTGTACAAGTTTTTTCTGCAATCGTCATTGAATATATGGGAAATCACGAAATTATTCCTTTTGTTATGTCCGCAGATTTATTGGAATATGATTTATCGGGCAGAATTAATCACTTGCTTACAAATAAAAAACGAATTGTAAATATTATTGTTGCAAATGGATTATCGTTACAAGAAGATTACGGTTATGTTGTTCCTTGGCTTGAATCACAAGGATTTATTTGTAACCAAATTAATATTCACGATTTTTATTTTTCAGAAATTTTACAAAATTCAACAGGACCTTTATTGTTGATTGGAGACAGTGAATTAAAAATTAATCACGCTATTCAAATTGAAGATTACGTTTTATCAAACAAAGGAAATCTTTTAGCGATGGTAAGTCCGTATAGTTTTAAAATTGAAGAAGATTGGTCACTTTCACCAAACAAAAATAGAAACATGGTAGAAATTTTAGAAAATTGGGGCGTAAAATTCCTGCCTTCTTTTGTTGCTGATATTTCTTGCGCACGAATTACAATGATGAGTGACGATTCTCAAACAAAAGTTTTAAATTATCCTTACTGGGTGAATATTTTACCTCAAGAAAATTCCAAATCTGGTATGACAATTTTCTGGCCAACTGAATTGGAATTATCTCAAAATGCAACTCCATTTTTAGTTTCAAGTCCAAGTGCGCAAAGCATTCCTCTTGATTCATTCCAAGCAAATCCATTTATAGTTCAAGAATCTGATTTTAGCGAATATAAACGTGAAACAAAAATTCTTTGTGCAAAAATTTCTGGCGAATTGAACGGGCTTTTTACAACAAATTCGACAAACAATTCAAATATCATCGTGATTCCAGATCAATATTTTGTTAATTCATTAATGACTGGTTACATCGGTGGCGAATATGGTGATTATAGAAATTTTGAATTTTTGACAAATTGTTTATTAAAATTGAATAATGAAGAAGAATTAGCCAAACTTCACGATAAAGCAATCAAAGATAAGTCTTTATTCAAAGTGAACAATTTACAAGAATTTACATCTTTACAAAAACTTTCTTACATAATTTTATTTGTGATTGTTCCTCTTTTTGTAATTTTGATGATTTGTGCAATTTATTTTGTAAAAAAATCAAGGAAAATTTAATATGAAAAAACTTACTCCTTTATATATAACTTTTTTTGTTTTGTTTGTTTTGTATATTTTTTCGTTTGTAATCCAACGTTCTAATACGGAAAATAGGGAAGCTTTTACAACTGCGTTAGTCAACAAAAAAAACGTAAATCAAATAAACAAAATCCAACTGACTCAAGAAAATAAATCAATTTATTTAATCAAAAAAGGTGAACTTTGGACTTTATCCTACGACCAAAATCACGAGTTTTATGTTCCTGCAAATCAAGAATTTATTAATTCTTTTATAAATGAATTAATAAAAGTTCGTAAGTTGTATAAAATTTCAGACAATTTACCCAAAAAAAACAATTTTTTGTTAGAAAATCAAGGATTTTTTTCTATAAAATATTGGTATGGCACAAATGTTTTTTCGCAACTGATTTTTGGCGCAGAAGATTTTACAAAAACCTCTAGATATTTAATGACAGCAAAAAATACTAAAGTTTATCAAATTGACAATTCCTTAGAAAAGTATTTTTCTGTTTCAACACAAGTTTGGGCAGAACCTTATATTATTTCTAAAAATATTTGTAAATCAATTTCGCCACAAAATATTCAAAAAATTGTGCTACAAGATTCAGAAAAAACAAAAATTATCACATCTTCTGATTCTGACTTTTTTACTTATTCATCCAAACTTTTAGAATTAAGACATGGCGGAATTTCTTTATTCGATATAACTCATACAAATCCAATTTTACAATTGCTTTTAGAATTAGGTGATAAATCTACAGTTCAAATAAAAGTTTTTCCAACAGATTCAGAAGGGGAACTTTGCGTAAAACTTACGTATGATTTAGAAATTCCAACAAAAAAATCTTATTCCTATCAAGTAAAAATTTCTAAATGGACTTTTAATTCTTTGATTGACATTGAAAATATGTAAAAATTCCTTTAAAATAAATCTACTATGAATATGGAAGCGTTTATTCTTGGCTGTGGTGGAATGATGCCTTTGCCTTACAGACATCTTACATCTGTTCTTTTACGTCGTGATGGAGATTTATTTTTATTTGATGGTGGAGAAGGAACTCAAGTTTCTTTACGACGTCTAAATCTTAAGTGGAAAAAAATCGATGCAATTTTTATTTCTCATACACACGCTGACCACGTTACAGGTTTACCAGGTATTTTAATGCTTTCTGCACAAGTAGACAGAACTGAACCTTTGTATATTTACGGTCCGCCAAAAATCAAAGAATACATTGAATCAAGCCGAAAAGTTTTGGATATGTATATAAATTATCCTATTGTTGTTCAAGAAATTACCGCTCCTTGCGTAGTTCATTCCGGAAGTGATTTTTATATTCGTGCATTTCCTCTTGATCATACAAAAACTTGTGTTGGGTATACTTTGGAAGAACTTGACCGTCCTGGTGAATTTAATCCTGAAAAAGCAAAGGAATTAGGCGTTCCTTGTGGTCCGTTATGGTCTCAATTACAAAAAGGATTTGAAGTTAAAGCAACAGACGGTTCAATCGTAAAACCAGAACAAGTTTTGGGAAGTAAAAGAAGCGGTCGAAAATTCTCTTTTGTTACAGACACTTTGTATAAAAAAGAAATTGCAGACGAAGTTCGTGGTTCAGACTTATTAATTTGCGAAGGAATGTTTGAAGATGCTTTGTTAGACCAAGCAAAAGAAAAAAAACACATGACAGCTCGTCAGGCAGCAACAATTGCAAAAGATGCCAATGTTAGAAGAATGTGTTTAATTCATTATAGCCCACGTTATAACGATAAAGAACTTGGAGTTTTGTTAGAAGAAGCGCAAGAAGTTTTTCCACAAACAGAACTTTCCAAAGATAGAATGCAAATTGATATTCCATACATTGATTAATTTTTTGAGGTGATTATGTACAAATTGAATAAAGAAGTTAGAATTGCAATTAGTGGTAAATCAGGTTGTGGAAATACAACTGTAAGTTCATTACTCGCAAAAACTCTCGATATAACTTTAATAAATTATACTTTTAGACAGATGGCCGCAGAACGAAATATGACTTTAGCAGAAGTAATTGAAGCTGCAAAAACAGATGATTCTTTTGATAAATACGTTGATAATCATCAAGTAGAACTTGCAATGAAAGAATCGTGTGTTTTAGGAAGCAGACTTGCAATTTGGATGTTGGAAAAAGCTGATTTAAAAGTTTATCTTTATGCTAGTGATGATTTACGTGCAGGAAGAATTCTTAATCGTGAAGGTGGAGATTTACAAGAAATAAAAAATTTTACATCAATGCGCGATTCTGAAGATTCAAGAAGATATAAAACTCTTTACAACATTGATAATAACAATTACGAATTTGCAGATTTGATAATTGATACACAAGATAAAACTCCAGAACAAATTGTTCAACTTATTTTAGATGAACTTGAAAATAAACATTTTGTAACAAGATTATAAATCTGCCTTGAATTGACTTTATTAACTTAATTTATTATTATAATAGAACACCCCTTGGGATTCCGTTACGGGAATTTCCTTTGTCCATAAGGAGGAATGAAAAACTCATTTGTTTTTCAGGTACAATTTTTTAATCGTCGATTCTAAAAATTGCTATTTGTGCCTCCAACCTGCATTTTGCAGAAATCTAGGAGATACTTATGAAAAAGTATGAACTTATGACAATTTATCCATTAGATGATGAAAAGTCAAAAAAAGGTGCTGAAGACGTAAAAACAGCATTAGCAAACTTCGGTGCAGAAATCGAAGAAGAAAAACCATTTGGAGATCGTGATCTTACTTACGAAATCAACAAACAGAAACGTGGTCGTTTCGTTCTTTACACAATGAAACTTAATCCTAACAAAATTGTTGAAATTGAAAAATTATTCAAAATCAACATGAATCTTTTAAAATATCAGTTTGTAAAACTGGAAGAAAAATAATCTTAATTAACAGAGGTATTTCATGGCAGACGTAAATCACGTTATTCTAATTGGTCGTCTTACAAAAGACTTGGGTTCTGACGAAAGAAGTTTTGGTTATGTAAATAATGGCCAAGCAAGAGCAAATGTGAGTATTGCTGTGAACAGAAACAAAAAAAGTGGTGATCAGTGGATTGATGAAACTAGCTACTTTGATGTTACAATTTGGGGAAAAACAGCAGAAAACTTAAAACCTTATTTAACAAAAGGTAAACAGATTGCTGTAGAAGGATACCTTAAACAAGACAGATGGGAAAAAGACGGGCAGAAATTTAGCAAAGTAACTGTTGTTGCAAACACAGTTCAACTTTTAGGTGGTAGATCTGATTCAAATCAATCTGCTGGGGGTGGTGCTCCAAAATTTCAGCCAAGAAATGATTCTATGAGTCAGTCTTTTGGTGAATCTTATTCAAATGATTCGTATGGTGGAACAGGTAACGATTTCCCTGAAGATATTCCATTTTAATTAAGAGTTTAATAATCACAAATAGGAGATTACAATGTCTGAAGAAATGATTGAAAAAGAAGATATGATGGCAAAAGATGTTGCTGTGAATGAAGTAACAGCTGAAAACGAAGGTAGAGAAGACGATAAAGACGGTCGCTCAAAAGGAAAAACATATTTCCGCAAAAAGGTTTGTCGTTTCTGTGCAAACAAAGCAAAAATCGACTACAAAGATGCAGATGCGTTACGTCGTTATACAACAGAACGTGGAAAAATCTTACCACGTCGTATAACAGGAACATGTGCAAAACACCAGCGTGAACTTGCAAAAGCTATCAAACGTGCACGTTCTATCTGTTTGTTGCCATACGTTGCAGACTAATTAAATTTTAATTTAGAGAGCGATCCAACTCCTGGTGACGCTCTCAAAAAATAATAAAGAGGAGCTTGAAAAATGAAAGTAATTCTTAATGTTGATGTTAAGTATTTAGGTGAAGAAGGTGATGTAAAAAACGTTGCAACAGGTTATGCTCGTAACTATCTTCTTCCACGTAATCTTGCTGTACCTTACAATGAAGCTACAGTAATGATTTTTGAAGCACGCAAAGCTGAAATTGAAGCACGTAAAGAACAAAAAAGAAAAGATTCAGCTAGCCTTAAAGAAAAACTTGAAGCTACAACAGTTGAACTTATCATGCCAGCAGGAAACAATGGTAAACTTTATGGTGCTGTAACTACAAACGTTGTTGCTGATTCTCTTTCTAAACTCGGTTTTGAAATCGAACGCAAAAAGATTGAACTTCCTGGTCTTGCAATCAAAACTGTAGGTACATACAAAGCAATCATCAAGCTTTACGAAGCACAAACTGCAGAAATCCAAGTTGTTGTAAAAGCACAAGGTGATGAAGCTACAGAAGAAAAATAATTAATTTTTTTATTATTTTTTCTTTAAAAAAAAGGGATTGTCTACTTGAAGACATCCCTTTTTTTTTCCAAAATAAAAAATATGTTTTATAAATGAGGGTAAAATAATGGATATTAATTTGTCAGATAAAGTGCCACCGCACAGTATTGAATCAGAACAAGCTGTTTTAGGAGCTATATTACTTGATTGGGACTCAATGTCTGAAGTTGTAACAACGCTTAAACCAGAAAAATTTTATTCATTACAAAACCAACTTATTTACGAAGCCTTATTTAAATTATTTACAAAGAATATTAAGGGCGATACTTTATCTTTAATTAACAAACTTACAGAAGATGGAAAATTAGAGCAGGCAGGCGGAACTGCTTATATTGCTTCTTTGACAGATAAAGTTCCTTCAAGTGAAAATATTGAATATTACGCGAATGTTGTAAAAGATAGAGCAACTCGTCGCGATTTAATAAAAGCTACTTCAGAAATAAGAAGTTCTGCATTTGAATTAAATCAAGAAAGTAACTTAATTCTTGATCAGGCAGAAAAAAAGATTTTTGCTTTAGCAGAACATAGTGAAATGAGTGTAATTCATGATGTAAAAAATGTCATGATTCAAGAAATCGATCTTATTGAAAAACGATTTAAAAGTAAAAATCAATTTACAGGAGTTCCAACAGGTTTTGCAAATCTTGATTCAATGACTTCAGGATTCCAAAATTCTGATTTGATTATTCTTGGTGCTCGTCCATCTATTGGTAAAACAGCAATGGCTTTATCAATGATGCAACATATAAGTCTTGACCGAAAGATTCCTTGTGGTTTCTTTTCTTTGGAAATGTCTACTGAATTAATTGGTATGCGTATTCTTGCTCAAGAATCACGTGTTTCAATGTCCAAAATTCGTAGTGGTATGATTAAAATTGATGAAATTCAAAAAATTCAGGATGCTGCTGGAAGATGGTTTGAAGCTCCTTTGTATATAGTTGATACTCCAAATATGCGTCTTTTGGAATTGCGTTCAATGGCACGTCGCATGGTTGAAAAACACGGTGTAAAAATCATCTTTATTGACTATATCGGATTGATTGCTACAGATAATCCAACCGCGCCTGTTTTTGAACAAGTTTCTGAAATTTCCAAATCATTAAAAGCATTGGCTCGTGAGTTAAAAATCCCAATTGTTGCTTTATCACAAGTTTCCAGAAATGCAGAAGGTGAAGAACCAAACTTGGCACAACTTAGAGGTTCTGGTTCTGTTGAACAAGATGCCGACGTAGTAATGTTCTTACACAGAGAAAGATTAAAGGATGAATCACCAATTCAAGATGCAAAACTTATTCTTGCAAAACAGCGAAACGGTGCAACTGGTGATATAAAAATTAAATTTATTCCTGCATATTCAAAATTTGAAAATGCAGCAAAAGAAGAAGATTAGTCTTTATAACCAGACCATTTTCTTAGTTGGGAGAGTTTATCTAAGAAAATATCAATTTCTGCTTCTGTGTTATAAAAATATAAACTTGCGCGCGCACTTGCATTAATTTGTAAATATTGTTGTAAAGGTTGCGCGCAATGATGTCCTGCTCTTATAGCAATTTTTTCTTCACTTAATAAAGATGCAATATCGTGAGGATGAACGCCATCAATTGTAAAAGTAACAATTCCACATCTTTTGCTTGGATCGTCACTTCCTACAAATTTTACGTGTGGAATACTTTTCATTCCATCCATCAATCTTTTTGTTAAAATTAAATCGTGTTCTTGAATTTTATCAAAACCAACGTTGTTTAAGTAACGCATTGCAGCTGCCATTCCTACTGCATCGCCAGCACTTACTGTTCCCGCTTCAAATTTGTGTGGAACTTCTGCCCAAGTTGCTGTCTCTCGTGTTACATATTCAATCATTTCGCCGCCTCTTAAAAATGGTGGCATTGATTCTAACAATTCTTTTTTTCCGTAGAGAGCGCCAATTCCCATTGGTCCACAAAGTTTATGTCCGCTTAAAGCAAAAAAATCAGCGTCTAAATCTTGAACATCAATTTTAAAATGTGGTGAAGATTGAGCTCCATCAACAATCATTATTGCGCCAACATCGTGAGCTGCTTTTGATAATTTTTTAATTGGATTTGTAATTCCCAAAACGTTACTTACATGAACACAAGAAACGATTTTTGTTTTCTTTGTGATTTTTTTTGAAATTTCTTCATCCGAAATTTCACCAGTTTGTTTGTCACATTCCAAATAAACTAATTTTGCGCCAGTAAAACCGCAAACCATTTGCCATGGAATAATATTTGAGTGATGTTCCATTATAGAAATACAGATTTCATCACCTTCTTTTAGATTATTAACGCCGTAACTATAAGCAATTAAATTTAAGCTTTCTGTTGTATTTCTTGTAAAAATGATTTCAGAATTGTCGTTTGCATTTATAAATTTGGCAACTGTAGAACGAGCATCTTCATATGCAAAAGTTGCTCTTTCAGAAAGGCTATACAATCCTCGTAATGGATTTGCATTTGCAGTAGCATAAAAATGACTCATGGCATCTAAAACCAAATACGGACGTTGTGCAGTTGCAGCTGTATCAAAATAAATTAATCCATTGTTGTGTTTTGAGTTATTTTCATCAATTGCTTTAAAAAAAGGAAAGTCCTTTCTGTATTTGTTTTCCATAATTAAATTGCCTTATTTATAAAATCTTCTATTTTGTCTTTAATTTCTTGATTTGGAATTTCATCAGAAACCGCCATAATTTTTGCTTTTGTCATGAGTTTTTTAATTTCATTTTCAGAAATTCCTCGTGTTTGCATGTAAAAAAGAATGTCTGAACTTAATTTTCCGATTGTACAACCGTGTTCACCTTCAACATCTTCTTCATCACAAAGAATAATTGGAATAGATTTATTAACAACTTTTGGAGAAAGTAAAAGAGTTTCTTCCATCTCGTTGCCTTTTGCACCTTTACATCCATTCTTAAAATCAATTGTTCCTCTGTAAACTTTTACGGCTTCATCTTTTACAGTTCCGTTTACATTCATGTTACAAGTTGATTTTTGTCCGTTGTGAATTACTACGTGATTCATATCAAGATTTTGTGAATCTTTGCATAAATATCCTACATTAGAAACAAACTCTGATTTATAGCCATAAAGTGTAGTGTGCAATCCTGAAAAAACATTTTTTGCGCCAAGTTCAATTTGTGTGAATTTTGCCTTTGCATTTTCACCACAAACAAAAGATGTGTCATCGCTTTGATTTGCGTTTGCTCCTAATAATTGAACTTTTATAATGTGAACAAATGCGTTTTCTTCCAAATAAACTTTTGTTTGAATTGCAGAAAAACATTCTTGATTTTTAGATGTATATAAATAAATCAAAGTTGCATTTGTATCTTTTTGGGCATGAATTATTTGAGAAGTTGCAGATTTTTCGTTTTCATCATATTCAAAATTAAAAATGATTGGTTCTGTGTTTTCTTTTGATAATTCAATGTATTGAGGATTTTTTACAATTTGACTGATTATATCTTCAATTTGTTTTCCGTTTGCAGAAACAGAAAATGGAAGTGAAGTAATCAATCCTTTTTTTGAAATTTCAACATTTGTATTTGATTGAATTGCAGGTTCTTTTACAGATAAATCAAAATCATCTGAAATTGAACCTTTATTCATTTTCATCCAATTCCATGTTAGGGCAGGGATTTTATTAATTTCGATTGTTTGCATTATAGACCTCCCTTCATTTCTAAACGAATTAGATTATTCATTTCTACAGCATATTCAAGTGGTAATTCTTTACTTACAGGATTTGCAAAACCACTTACAATCATGCTTCTTGCTTCTTCTTCGCTGATTCCGCGTGACATTAAATAAAAAATTGCATCGTTACTTATTCGTCCAATTTTTGCTTCGTGTCCAATGTCACAATCATCTGTAAGAATTTCCATTGCAGGAATTGTATCACTTCTAGATTCTGAATCTAACATCAAACTTTGACAAGAAACACTTGCTTTACTTCCAGTTGCATTTTTTGCTACGTAAATTGCTGAACGATATGTACTTGTTCCGCCACTTTTGGAAATTGATTTTGTTGTAATCAAACTTGTTGTGTTTGGAGCCAAGTGAACCATTTTTGCACCAGTGTCAAGATTTTGGTCATTTCCAGCAAATGTAATTCCTGTAAAATCTGCACGTGCGTTTCTTCCAACTAAGTCACTTTCTGGATAAAGATATGAAACGTGACTTCCAAAACTTCCTGAAACCCATTCAATACTTGCGTCTTCTTCTACCAAAGCACGTTTTGTATTCAAGTTGTACATGTTTTTGGACCAGTTTTCTATTGTTGAATAACGAAGATGAGCGCCTTTTTTTACAAAAAGTTCAACACATCCTGCGTGAAGATTTGCAACATTATATTTTGGGGCAGAACATCCTTCAATAAAGTGTAAATCTGCGCCTTCATCTACAATAATTAAAGTGTGTTCAAATTGACCAGCACCTTTTGCGTTTAATCTAAAATATGATTGAAGTGGGAACGAAAGATGAACACCTTTTGGAACATAAACAAAAGAACCTCCAGACCATGCCGCTCCGTGTAAAGCTGCAAATTTGTGGTCATTTGGTTTTACCAATGTCATAAAATATTCTTTTACCATTGGTCCCCATTCTTCACTTTTTAGAGCACTTTCAAAATCAGTATAAACAACACCTTCTTTTGAAACTTCTTCTCTTACGTTGTGATAAACAAGTTCAGAGTCAAATTGTGCACCAACTCCGGCAAGAGATTTTCTTTCGGCTTCAGGAATACCCAATTTTTCAAAAGTGTCTTTAATATCTTGTGGAACGCTTTCCCAATCAGCAGCCATTTTTGTTTTTGGACGAACATAAGTCGCAATATTTTCCATGTTCAAACCACTGATATCTGGCCCCCATTCAGGAACGCGTAATTTATTATAAATTTCAAGAGATTTTAGACGGAATTCTCTCATCCATTCAGGATCGCCTTTTTCTTCAGAAAGCTTTTGAATAATTTCTTTTGTGAGACCGTCTTCAATTCTGTAAAAATCGTTTTCATTTTCTTCGTATCTAAAATCATACAAAGAACGATTTATATCATTAATTTGTGTTTTTTCTTCACTCATTATTCACAATCCTTTGGAATAAACTGTTCAAATCCATTGTTATTAATTTCTTGAATCAATGAACCATCTCCAGTTTTTACAATATGTCCTTTTACGAGTACGTGTGTATAATCAACGTCTAAACTTTCTAAAATCTTTGTAGAGTGTGTAATAATTAACAAAGAACCATTGTATTTTTCTTTATATTCTTTAATTCCTTTTGAAACAACGCGAACTGCATCAACGTCAAGCCCCGAATCGGTTTCATCCAAAATTGCAAATTCTGGTTTTAACATCAAAAGTTGTAAAATTTCTGATTTTTTGCGTTCTCCACCAGAAAAACCAACATTTAAATCTCTTTTTGCGTAAGATGGATCCATATTAAGAAGTTCCATACAAGCTTTTAATTCTTTTTGAAAGTGGAAAAGTTTTACATGTTCACCAGTTTTTTGTTGAATTGATGAACGAATAAATGTTTCCAAAGAAATGCCTGGAATTTCTAATGGATTTTGGAACGACATAAACATTCCACATTTTGCACGTTTATCTGTAGATTCTTCTGTAATGTCTGTGTCATTAAATAAGATTTTTCCACTTTGAACTTTGTAAGTAGGATTTCCCATCAATGTATTTCCAAGTGAAGATTTTCCAGCTCCATTTGGTCCCATAAGAACGTGGGTTTCGCCTTTATTAATTGTAAGATTTAAATCATTTAAAATAAGTTTATTTTCAATACCTGCATTTAAATTTTTTATTTCAAGTAACATAAATTTTCCTCATAATTAAAATATAATAAACAAATTTATCCTAATGTAATAATACTAAAAAAAGTTATTTGACACAATATTTTATAGAAAGAAAGTATAGTTATACGATTTATAAGAATTTTAATTTTAAAAATCTATGGTATATAAAAGTATTTTCTGCTATAGTTATTAATAATATGATTAAGCGAAAATTATTTGTTTTTAGTTTATTTACATTATTTTTAATTTCAAGTTGTAAATCAACAAAGATTTCTGAACCTCTTTGGGTAACAGATTACAAAGCAGTTTATAATCAAGATGAATATTTAACAGGTTTTGCGGAAGGAAGTGAAAAACTGGAAGCAAAAAATAATGCAATAGCAAATTTATCATCGTATTTAAGCACAAATGTTCAGCGTGTAACAGAATCTGAATACGATGCAGTTCAAAAAACAAATGGTCAAGTTGAATCAGAAAAAAAAGTAAATGTTCATACAATTACAACAACAGATTTAGAATTATTCGCACTTGAAACAACAGAACCATTTTATAAAAAATCAGAAAAAAAATGGTATTGTGTTGCATTCATAAATAAAAATACAGCTTGGAATCAATATAGTTTGAATGTTCAAGCAGAAAAAGACAAATTTTATTCAGTTTATAATCTTGCAAAAAATGAAGATAATCCTTTTGAAAAAATTAAATTGTTAAAAAGTGCCCAAAAACAAAGTGAAGATTTTACAAACCAACTTTACAAACTTTATGTTTTTTCTAAGGAAAAGACAAACAATGTTTATAGCGATGACAGAAAATTGATTGCTGAAATTCCGTCAGAAATTTTAAAAGCAAAAAAAGATTTTTCAGTTTTTGTAAAAACAAACCAAGATAATTCAAATTTGATTTTGTCTACAGTGGAACAAGTCTTTACACAAAATGATTTTTACATTACAAATGAAACTTCTTGTAGATACAATGTTTTTATAGATATAGATTTTAATAAAGTTATAGAAGAAGAATTAATTGTTTTTAATCCAATTGTAAAAGTTTCCATTCAAGATAAAAAGTCAGATGATAAAATTATTTTTAATTACAGTACAAAAGTAGAACAAATTTTGTCATACAATTTGTCAAAAGCTAAAAAAAATACTTGTGAAAAAATTGCGACAAAACTTTCTGAAGAATTAGATATTCAAATTGCAAAAATGTTTGAAAACTAATTCCATATAATTTTATTGCTGTTTTTCATTTCTTAACAAAACAGCGTAAAAAGTCAATTTTCAAAATTCCATTTTTTCATTGACTTTTTATAGGAGAATACGATGAAATTTATGCAAAAAAAATATTTAATTTTTATTACAATTATTTTTTTATCTTTTTCTTTGTTTGCGCAAAACAAATTCCAAAATAAAAGAATTGTAGTTTTAACACCAACTACAGAAGGTTTTTCTAGTGGTGAAGAAAGTTGGATTCCTTCTGCGGTTAGAAGAAAAATCGAAGCCAATTTTTATGATTATTCACCGTTTGTGATTGTTGATGCTCAAAATGAACGTACAATAAAAGAAATTCAAGCAAAATCTGATAGTTTTTCTTATGATGATGACTCTACATTAAAATTGGGAAAATTATTAGCTGCTGAATATGCACTTTTTTCTACAATTACAAAAGCAAATAATAAATACATTCTTTCTGCAAGTATTACAGATTTAACAACAGGAATAAAAATTGCTTCAGCAACAACATCTAGCGTTATAGAAAGTGTAAATCTTTTTGAAGGAGCTGGCTGTTCTGCAAATCTTACAACTGTAAAATTATTTGAAGATTTAGATATTTTTATTTCTTCAGTTGATAAATATGAATTATTACAAGGAAATATGTTATCAGAAGACGAAGAAATTGATATTACAAAAAACGAGATTCAAAATTACAAAGATAAAAAATCTGAATTAGAAAAGCAAATTATTGATTTAAAATATTCTGGTGATTTAGATTATGAAACAAAAAAAGCTATAATTGAAGCCGAAAAATTATTTATTGAACAACAAGAAAAAATTGCACAAGCAAAATTAGAAAGATTACAACTTCAACAAGAAAAAATCTTACAAGACGAAAGAGACCAATTATCACGAACTGATGAACAACGTAAAAAAATTCAAGATTTATCTAGAGAAGTTGAAATGAAAGCTGCGGAACTTAGAAAAACAAAAATAAATAATCTTTCTCTTGGAGAACAAATTGCAGTAATTGAAGCAAAAAAGCAAACTTTGGTAGATATTAGAAATTCGATAAAAGAACAAAAAAATAATATAAAAAATCTTGCAGAAGAAACTTACAAAATTGATGCTGCAAAAATTGACGAGGTTCCTTTAAGAAAAGGTGAACTTGACGCAAATGGAAATATGTTGCCTTCAATAAAACAAAAACGTGATAAAGAAAAAGATGAATTACGTAAAAAAATTGACAGTGCATTAGAAAGAGATTTACAAGAATTTGAAAAAGATGTTTCAACACAAGAATCTGAATTAGTAAAATCAATAACAAATGATTTAACTGCACTAAAAACAAAAAGAACCATTTCTTCTTTGCAAGATAAAAGAATTTTTACAATTGGAAATTACGCAGGAGATTCTTTTTATTGGATTGCAAAAGCAAGTTTGTTTATAAACGATTATTGTATTTTTGAAAAAAAAGTTAAAATTGAATATTCAAAAGTAACAA
This sequence comes from Treponema bryantii, assembly GCA_015061465.1. Classification (GTDB taxonomy): domain Bacteria; phylum Spirochaetota; class Spirochaetia; order Treponematales; family Treponemataceae; genus Treponema_D; species Treponema_D bryantii_D. The sequence goes on from SUWN01000017.1 coordinate 20,282, forward strand.
ATAAACAACCAGTTTCTGCAACTTCAACAAATACAGAAAAATGGAATGATTATTTAGATACAGTTGATTTGTATGATTCTATGTTCCGTCGTCAAATTCCAATTATTTGTCTAGAAATGGATTATGTTGTAGAAGCTATGCCAGATGATTATCCATCAACTTACAAAGTTTCAATTGTTGAATATCGATTAATTGATATTGTTGCCAACAAAATTGTGGAAAAAATTCCTGCAAATTACTCAACTTATACATTCCAAGTAAATCCTGTAGTTGATATTCGATTAAATAAAAATGTGAGTACAAATATTTCACAAAAAAAAGTTAATTCAAACAAAGGTTATTACTCAGGAACTGTAATAATTGATGATGAAAATAATTCAAGTAAAAAACAAAATCCTGAAACTGTAAAAAAACTTGAAGAAGTAAAAAAATCAAATAAAAAATCAATTTACAATCAGACAAATGGTTCTGGAGGAAGAAATAACTTAGGATATTTTAGTGGAAGTGCTTTTGATTTTGATGCAGATGATTCCTTTAATTTGTATTTATATTACTCATTTGATGTAACAAGTTATTCTTTTGTACAATTTGACTTTGGATTTTTACAATGCCCTCAATATTTTAGTAATTACGTATTATATGATGATGTTTTATTAAACTGGAATATGTCTTTTGGATTTAACTTTAGAGTACCTATTTTGTTCCATTATCCAAATGTATATTTTGGAGCAGGTTTTGGTGGTGCAGATAATGATGCTTATTATATTTCTTCAAATAACAAAAAATATAAGAAAGATGAACCATTTTTAGTATACAAAGTATTTTTTGGTGTTGATATTCCAATTTTCAAACATCTTTGTTTAACTACAGAATTAGGTGCAACTTATGTAGAAGATTTAGGTTGGACAAGAACGTGCTTTATGGGTGGAGCTATAACTTTCCCAGATTAATAGTTTTTTTATGCAAGTAATAAATTGGAATGAAAGTAATTTAGATTTTTTATCTTCTCAAACAGGGATTTCCATAGGAAGTTTTGACGGACTTCATAAAGGACACAGAGTTTTATTAAATTCTCTTGTTCAACATTGCAAAAAAAATAATTTAAAATCGGGAGTAGTTACATTTTACAGACCTTTACCAAGCATAAAACATTCTTCAGATTACGCTGGTGACATAAGTACGTTAAAACAACGATTAGAACTTTTTGAAAATGTTGGAATAGATTTTGTAATTTTAGTTGATTTTGACAACGATTTTGCACAATTAAAAGGAATTGAGTTTTTATCATTGCTTGTAAAAAAATACAATATGTGTTTTCTTGCAGAAGGCGTTGATTTTAGATGTGGCTACAAAGGTGCAACCGATTCAACTGCGATACAATTTTGGGCCAAACAAAATAAAATCGACTGTATTTTTGTAGACCCTGTTTATTACAACGACGAAAGAATAAGTTCTTCATATATTCGACAAATGATTCAAAAAGGATTTTTTTCGACAGTTTGCGAACTTCTTGAACGACCTTTTGAACTTGACCTTGAAACAATTAAACAGTCTGGAAACACCCAAGTTTTGCCACCTGATGGAAAATATTCTGTGAAAGATGAAAAAAATGAATTGCAACGCATAAAGATTCAAAATGGAATGCTTACAGATTTTCCGTCAGTAAAAAAAGTCGTTTTTTTAAATTTTTTTTTGGGCGCAAATCTATTTGGATAGTCGCATTTCGTGGCTTACCTACGGACGGTGCTTCGCACTCGCTTCGCGCCCACTCAATTCTCGGCGCCACTTTAATTTAGGGTTTATTACAAATCCTAAAAACGGACGAGTCAAGGCCTTGAGCAAAGCGTGCCTTGATCGTACGTATTCACATTGATTTTATTTTAAATATTTTGTATTATTATTTTATTCTGTTTATACGATTTGTTTTGTGATTAGTTTCCCCAAACCCGGAGACTGACCTGCAAAATTTTTCGCTTATCAGATTAATTTATTATTTTTTTTAAGGGGTTCCAAATGGCACTTACAAAAGAAGCAACAGCTGCTACAATCCAAAAATACGGTGCAAAAGACACTGACACAGGTAACGTTAAAGTTCAAATCGCTTTAATGACACAACGCGTTCAACAACTTACAGCACACGTAAAACAATTCCCAAAAGATGGAACTGCAAAACGTTCACTTTTGAAAGTTGTAGGTCAACGTCGTAAAATGTTGAAATACTACGAACGCACAGACCTCGAAGGTTACCGTGCATTCATCAAAGAACTTGGATTGCGTAAGTAAAAAATTATCGGTGCAATCCCGATAATGAACTGTCGTTCCCGTGGCTGACACGGGAATCTAACAAATCCTGCTGGTATTTTCCGGTGGGATTTTTTTTTGTCATCAGCAAACTTAATCAGAAGTTGAATCAATTACTTTTACAAGTTGTTGAGATGTTGTTTAACTGATTGAATAAATCTATATAATGAACTAAAATATATGGGTGAAAGTTTTTCACTTTTAAATGGTCCTGGAATTCATTGAATCACGGGTACACACAAATTGGCATAAGAAAGCAATTTTTGTGCTTATTTGTGTGAATCTGTGGTGAATTCTAGGCTAAAATTATTTCTACTAAAAGAGGAAATTATGGCTGTAGAAAGAGTTACTTACAGACTTGGAGATGCCGATCTCATCTTGGAAACTGGAAAAATCGGTAAACAGGCTAACGGTTGTGTATACGCTCAATGGGGTGGCGCTGCTGTTATTGCAACTATTTGTGCTTCGTCTAGTGTTACAGAAGGTCAGGATTTTGTTCCTGTAACTGTTGAATACAACGAAAAATTTTATGCTGCTGGAAAAATCCCTGGTGGTTTTGTAAAACGTGAAGGTCGTCCAAAAGATAAAGAAATTTTGGTTAGCCGTCTTATTGACCGTCCAATGCGTCCTTTGTTTGAACCATCTTTTGGTCATGAACTTCAGATTGTTCCTACATGTGTGAGTGCTGACGGTGAACATACACAAGATATTTTGGCTGTAATTGCAGCTTCGGCAGCAACTTGTATTTCTGATATTCCATTCCACGGACCAGTTGCAGCTGCTCGTATTGGTTATATCAATGGTGAATATATTGTAAACCCAACTTTTAAACAAATTGAAGAATCAGAACTTGAAATCGTTGTTGCAGGAACAAAAGACGGTTTTACAATGGTTGAAGGTGGTGCAAACGAAGTTTCTGAAGAAGTAATGCTTGGTGCTTTAGCTAAAGCTCAAAGTTTTATTACAGAAATGTGTCTTTTGCAAGAACAACTTGTTGCAAAATGTGGTAAAGAAAAATTGCCATTAAATCCACTTGATGTTACTTTGGAAAATGCTGCTGCAATTGAAGAAGAAGCAACTCCACTTTTAAAAGCTGCCTGTTTCCAAGACGGAAAAGATAATCGTGGTAGAGCAATTGCTCAAGTTCAAAAAGATTTGGCTGCAAAATATGCTGAACAACTTGAAGATCCAATTCAAGCAAAATTATTTAATGCTTTGATGGATGATATTCAATATAAACTTTTACGTAAATCAATTTTGGACGAAGGTGTTCGTATTGACGGTCGTAAAACAAATGAAATTCGTCCAATTACTTGTGAAATTAACGTTCTTCCATATCCACATGGTTCTGCTTTATTTACACGTGGAGAAACTCAGTCATTGGCTGTTTGTACACTTGGTACTGCAATGGATGAACAAACTTATGATGATATTGATGGAGACAGAAGTGAACACTTCATCCTTCACTATAACTTCCCACCATATTCGGTTGGTGAAACAGGTCGTTTAACTACTGGTCGTCGTGAAATTGGTCACGGAAACTTGGCTCGTCGTTCTCTTGAACCAATGGTCCCAAGTCGTGAAGATTTCCCTTACACAGTTCGTGTTGTTTCTGAAATTATGGAATCTAACGGTTCTTCTTCACAAGCTTCTACTTGTGGTGGAACTTTGTGTATGCTCGCTGCTGGTGTTCCTATGAAAAAAATGGTTGCTGGTATTGCAATGGGACTTATTACTGAAGGTGAACACTACGACCGTTACCAGATTCTTTCTGATATTCTTGGTGAAGAAGACCATCTTGGTGATATGGACTTTAAAGTTGCTGGTACTCGTGATGGTATTACAGGATTCCAAATGGATATTAAGATTCCTGGTGTAACAACTGAAATCATGGAAAAAGCTTTGCAACAAGCTAAAGAAGGTCGTATGCACATTCTTGGTAAAATGGAAGAATGTATTGATAAACCAGCTCCATTAAGTCCTCGTGCACCTCAAATTATAACAACAAAAATTCCTGTTGATAAAATCGGTGCTTTGATTGGGCCTGGTGGAAAAAATGTAAAAGCATTGTGTGCTCAATATGGTGTTACAATTAATACAGAAGATGATGGAACTGTTACAATCTACGGAAAAACTGGAATTGCTGCTGAAGAAGCTAAAAAAGCTGTAAAAGGAATGACAGAAGATCCTGAAGTTGGAACAATTTACCAAGGAACTGTAAAACGCATTATGGATTTTGGTGCATTTGTAGAAATTTTACCTGGAAAAGAAGGTCTTTGTCACATTTCAAAACTTTCTAAACAACGTGTAAACAAAGTTACAGATGTATTAAAAGAAGGACAGCAGATTCCTGTAAAACTTCTTGAAGTTGACAAACAAGGAAGATTAAATCTTTCTTACATTGATGCTATTGAAGAAAAGTAATTTTTTTTGATTTAGTAAAATAAATTTTGCAAAAACGAAAGTGATGCTTGTCGTGTTACTTTCGTTTTTTTTGTTTAACGCATTAGATTTGGTGAACTGTCACGCCCTTTTTTTTTATATATTTTTCTGATATAATATTTTTTATGAATAAAATTGATGTAAAATGTGTTGCTTTGGATGGAGCAATTATTCCTGAATATAAAACTGTGGGCGCAGCTGGTGCTGATGTTTACGCATATCTTAAAGAATCTGTTACATTAAAAGTTGGAAAATCTTGTGTAATTCCAACAGGCGTTTTTTATGAAATTCCTGAAGGTTTTGAGATTCAAGTTAGACCTAGAAGCGGTTTGGCGGCAAAAAATGGAATTACAGTTTTGAACACTCCCGGAACAATTGATAGTGATTACAGAGGTGAATTGCAAATTATTTTGATTAATTTGGGTGATAATGATTTTGTTATAAATAATGGGGACAGAATTGCTCAAATTATTGTTGCGCCTGTAACTCAAGGAAATTTTATTCAAGTTCAAAATCTTTCTACAACAGAGCGTGGCTCAAAAGGTTTTGGTTCAACTGGTGTATAAATGATTGAAAAATTAAAGCAAATTTTTAATCATATAATTTCAAAAATTCCTCAAAGAAAAACTCTTCAAAAAAATATTTTAATTAAATATTTGTACAAAGAATTATTTGCGTATTTTTTTGTTTGTTTTTTATTTTTATTTGTCGTTTTTTTTGCTAATCAGATTTTATTAATTGTTGAAGATTTGCTTGCAAAACGAGCGCCTTTTAAAGATGTTGTAAAAATTATGTGGTATAGCTTGCCTGCAATTATTGCACAATCAACTCCTTTTGCAACTTTGGTTGGTTTTTTGATGTGTTTAGGACGAATGGCGAGCGACAATGAAATTTTGATTTTTAGAGCGTCTGGATTTGGTTTTCATTCTATTTTGCGGCCTGTTTTAATTTTGGGAATGGTAATTTCTGTTGTTTCGTTTTTTGTAAATGATTATTTGCTTCCTTTGAGTAATAAAAAATACAACAAACTTTATTATTCGATTATTCGCTCAAATCCTTCTGTTGTAATTGAACCTAATAGTATTAAAAAAATTGGGAATTCTCACATTGTAATTGGTGATGTTGAAAACGGCGTTGTTTCGGATTTAATATTTTTTGAAAAATCAAGTAATGATGAAACTATCATTGTTGCTGAAGAATCAATTTTGACTGGCGCAAAAAACGAAGGTGTTCTTCTTCAATTAAATATGGATAATGCGATTGTTACAACAATTAATAGAAAGAATAAAAGAAATTACGATGTTCTTCAGGCTGAAAATACAATTTTAAATATTTTTGATTCTACTTTTTCTCGCAAATCTGGAAAAAATCCTAGGGAAATGACTTTTATTGACGTAAGAAAAGAAATTAAAGATATGGAAGCAAACGAAAATACAGACGGTCATCGATTAAATACTTGGCGAATGGAATATTATAAAAAATTTGCAAATCCTTTTGGTTCTATATTTTTTGCATTTTTAGCTTTTTCAATTGCTTTTTTATTTGGTAAACATAATGGTTTGACAATGGGATTATTTGTTGGAATAATTATTTGTGTTTTATATTGGGCTATGCAGATTTCTGGTCAACTTTTAGTTAACAGAATCAATTTGAATGCTTTTGTTTGTATTTGGTTTCCAAATATTTTGCTTGCGGCAGTTGGAGGATTGCTCTGTATAAAATTGATTAGAAAATGAAAATTGTATTTTATTTACTTAAAAAATTTGTTGGTGTTTTTCTCGTATCGCTAGTTTTTATTGCAATCATTTTAAATCTTGTAGATTTATTTATGAATATTACAAAATATCTTGAATTGAATGTTCCAATTAACGATGTTTTGAAAATTATGCTTTTGTATGTTCCAAAAACTATTTGGTATGCAGGTCCAATCGCTTTTTTGTTTTCTATCACTTATATTTTGAGTGATTTATATGCAAATAACGAAATGACAGCAATTTTTGCTTCTGGAATTTCTTTATATAGATTTGTAGCTCCTTTAATTATTATTTCTGTGATTTTTTCATTCGGGCTTTTTTATTTGGAAGATAAACTTGTTGTTTCCACTTTGGAACAAAAAAATGATTTACAAGAAACTTTACTTGGTACAAAAGAAGATGCAGACAATTCGAATATCATTGTTTTGTCAGACAACGGAAAAATCACATATAAAGCAAATCGTTATGATGATTCAAAACGTCAATTAAGAACTTTGTATTGTATTTTTAGAACTGAAGAAAAAAAACTTGATTCAATTATTTATTCTGATTCTGCAAAATGGAATGAAGAAAAACAATTGTGGGAATTACAAAAGCCTGTTCAATATAAAAAAACAGATGATTCATTAAAAATTATGCCTGTTGATACTCAACTTCTTTTGTTACTAAATGAACCTTATGACATTTTTAGAAAGAAAATTGAAAATGTAGAAAGTATGACTTCTACCGATGCAAAAATTTATATTGAACATCAAAAGAAAGCTGGTTTACCTTATGCAGAACCGTTGAGTGTTTATTATAAAAAATTTGCATTTTCGTTTATTTTTATAATTTCTGGACTTTTAGCAATTGGTTTGACTGGAAAAACAAGAAAAAATGTTTTGCTTATTAGTTTGTCTTTGTCAATTTTGGCAGTTGTTTTGTATTATGTTTTCCAATTAGTAACAATGGTTCTTGCAAAAACAGAAGTTATTCCTCCAGCAATGGGAGCTTGGTTACCAAATTTTGTATTTATAACAATTAGCGTTTTATTATTAAAATATTCACGTACATAAAAAAGGATGGTTTTGTTTATGGAAGAAATTTTTGAAATCAAAAATAAATCTACAGATTGTAAAGCAAGAACAGGTGTGCTTCATCTTCCTCATGGAGATGTTCAAACTCCTGTTTTTATGCCTGTTGGAACAAATGCAACTGTAAAAGCAATGCCAAAAGATTTTTTGGAAGAAATTGAATTTGAAATTATTCTTGCAAATACATATCATCTTTTTTTGCGTCCTGGTCCAGATTTAGTAAAAGAAGCGGGCGGTTTACATGGATTTTCTCAGTGGAAAAAGAATTTTTTAACTGATTCAGGTGGATTTCAAGTTTTTTCACTTTCAAAATTACGTAAAATTTCAGAAGAAGGCGTTCGTTTTCAAAGTCACATCGACGGAAGTTACCACATGTTTACGCCAGAAAATGTTGTTCAAACTCAAACAAAATTAAATTCTGATATTCAAATGCAATTAGATGTTTGTTCTGGTTACGGAGTTTCTCGTAAAGAAGCTGAAAAAGCGTTGAAAATTACAAGTGATTGGTTGCTTCGTGCAAAAAAAGAATGGGAAAATCAAAGAGAACTTGGTTATAAAGGAATTTTATTTCCGATTGTACAAGGAAATTTCTTTGAAGACTTACGTAAACAAAGTGCAGAATTTGTTTCTTCATTAAATATGCCAGGAATTGCAATTGGAGGATTGAGTGTAGGGGAACCTGCAGAAGAATTTAAAAAGTATTTAAATCATACTGTTCAATTTTTGCCCGAATCAAAACCAAAATATGTAATGGGAATTGGAACTCCTGAATATATTTTGGATGCAATTGAAAACGGAATTGATATGTTTGATTGTGTTTTACCAACAAGAAATGCAAGAAATGGCTCTTATTTTACACACGACGGAATGTTATCTATCAAACAGGAACGTCATACTCACGACTTTGGACCAATTGATAAAGATTGTAATTGTAAAGTTTGTAGAACATATTCACGAAGTTATTTGCGTCATTTATTCAAAGAACAAGAAATATTGAGTTCAATTTTAGCTTCATATCACAATTTGTATTTTTTGAATAATATGATTTTGGAAATTCGTGATGCAATAAATAATAATCGATTTGCAGAATATAAAAAAATGTTTTTAGAAAGATTTAATCACAAATAACCGAAAAATAATTGAGTGTTTGAAACAAAGTTTTATTCTGAGGTGTTTAATTTATATGAAAAGAATTATTTTTTTATTGTCAGTAATTTTAATTTCTACATCAATTTTTGCACAAGAAACTGAAGTTTTGGAAAATTCTGAAATAACAGAAACTTCAGAATTTGTTGAAGAGACTCAAGAAGAAATAAAAGCGTCTAAAGGTGGCTATGCAGAAATTCCTGCTGCAAAACGTCCAAAACCAATTGATCAAGAAAAAGCAATAGAAGCTGCAAAAAAAGATGATTCTGCTGATGATGAAGAAAATTTTAAAAACACAATAAAATATGGTTTACCATCAGAAATTAGTGAACTTTTAGATGATTTGATTGAAAATAAAGACCCAAGATTTTCAGAAGAAATTTATGATGTTTTTCAAACTGCAAAATCACCTGTGTTAAAAGAAAAAATCTTGAATTATTTTAAACAAAATGAAGACCCTTGTTTGGAAGATTTTGCAGTTACAGTTTTAAATGACCCTTATGATGAAAAATCAGAAGTTGTAAAAGCGTGTTTTCAATATATTGCGGCTGTAAAATGTACTGCTGCAACTCCAGCGGTAATTAATCTTTTGGAAAGTGAAAACGAAAATTATTTTAATGACGCTTTATCTGCTATTGGTGATATTGGTAGTGCTGAAGATGCTCTTTTTATCGCAGAATATTTAGAGCGCGATGATTTATCTGTGGCTCAACGACAATCTTTGATGAGAACGTTGGGAAAAATGCACGCTGTTCAAACTTGGGATAAAGTCGTTGCAATTTTGGAAAATGAAGATGAAAATACTTTTGTAAGAATGTATGCTGCCGAAGCGCTTGGCGCAATGGAAAAAGAAGAATCGGTGCCTATTTTAGTTCAAGCATTCGGTGCAACAGATCCAAATTTGCGCCAGTATGTAATAAAAGGTTTGTCGTATTTTCCAAATGTTCTAGAAGCTCGTTCAACAATTGTTCAAGGAATTCGTGATGAACATTGGCGAGTTAGACAAGAATCTATAAAATCTGCAACAAAAATGGAATTAACAGATGCAATTCCTTATTTGATTTATCGTGTAAAAAATGATGCTGAAAAATTAATTAAGGAAGAAAGTATTGCTTCGATTGCAAAAATCAATACAACTGAAGGAAATGATTTTTTGATTTCGCAACTTAAAGATAAAAAATTGGGCGATGGAACAAAAGCAAAAATTGCACAGGAATTATTAAAAGCAGAGCACGCTGGACAAAAAGAAATTCTTGAATTGGCAGACGAAGTTGTTCAAGATGATAAACGAAAATCACTCCGTTATGCAATTGGAAAAGAACTTGCAAAAAATACAAAGCCTGAATACAAAGACATTTGTGCTAAATTTTTGGATTCTAAAGACGCTCAAACTATAAGTCTTGGGCTTGATATGTACAAAAATCACAAGTTTGCTGAATTAGAGCCAAATCTTCGAAAAATCGCTGAAGATAAAAAAGCAAGTGCGAATAAAAATCGCGCAAAGAAATTTCTTGGAATTGAAGACGACGATGAAAAAAAAGACGACAAAGAAATTAAAAAAGATTCTTCGTCGTCTTCAGGTGATGCAAAATAATTTTTTTTAAGTAAAATTAGAAGTAAGAATTATTTAAAAGCGCTAAAACTTTGTTTATCTTTGTTTTTTCTTCATCAGAAAAATTAATTTGTTCTTCGATAAGTGTTTCTATAGAAGAATGACTTTCTACCAATGCTGTAGAAAATCCTCTAGAAACTTTGAACCAATAATTTCCATTTCCGTCGTTGAACAAACAAATAAATCCATATTCTCTGTTTTTTTGTTTTGCAATTGCGACTTTTAAAATACAATCTAAAGATTTTATTAAAGTTTCTCGACCTTTTTCTTCGTAGATGTTTACGTTCATTTTGCGGTTCCATTTTTTTTCAGAAATTGGAGTCAAATCTAAAGTTTGGGCGAGAGTGATTGCAAGACTAAGTTTTTCATTTTCTAATAAAACACCGTTATCAGTTGTAATAATTTTACATTTAATTTGTGCTGCGTTATTTAATTTGTTTTCGTCCTTTTCTGTTGCAATTGCTTGTAAAAAATCTTGAAGAGGAAGAATTGCTGTTTTTTTACCTTTAACGCTTTTTGTATTAAATAAAAATCCACCTAAACTCAATCCGTCTTTTGTTTCAGATTTTTCTGATTTTTCAGTTTTTGTTTGCTGATTTTCTGTAGTTTTTATTTTTATAATTTCTTCTTCATCTTTTAATTTTTTACATTCTAGTAATTTATCGTAAAGCGACGGATTAATTATATCAACAATTTTTTTTGTTAATGGAGAAACACTTGAAGCATAAATTCGTGTTGTTTTAATAATTTCTGCGGCAACAATAAAAAGCGGGTCTTGCTTAAACATAACGCTTCCAGGATGAATACAAATGTTATTAGCTGTCAAACTTCTGTATTTTTCGCGCCCAACTCTGATACACACAAATTGAATCATTCCTGCAGCAATACAACACAAATAATCTTGAATATTTCCGCCCGTGCTGATTGGAATGTTCATTCTGGAAACTATTTCGTGAAGTTGAAAATTTATGTTGTCAATTTCTGCCATTACGCGTTCGTCTAAATAGTTTTTTTTGCAAAATTTTTCTTTAAAAGGTGATTGACAATATGCTTCGTATAAATGTAAATAAGAAACAAAATCACCTTGTATATCTCTAAATCTGTGATGCGCTTTTCTTGCTTCAATTTCTTCGCCTTGTGGTAAAACAAAAGGTGAATTTGCTGACAAGAATGATGAAGCAATTAAAACCTTGTCTAAAACTTCTGGAAAACGCATTATTGATTCAACAATTATTCTGCTGATTCTTGGTTCAAGTGGAAATTTGACCATCATTTGTCCAATACTAGAAAGTGTATTGTCTGAATCGAGTGCTCCAAGCATATTTAGAGTATCAACTGCGCCAATAATTCCTTCCTGTCCCGGTGGTGAAATAAAATCAAAGTTATAAAAATCAGTAATTCCTAATTCTGACATTCGCAAAACAACTTCGCTTAAATCTGTTCTGTAAATTTCTTCAGTTGTATAAAGAGGACGCATTTCAAAATTATTTCTTGGATATAATCTGTAACAAGTTCCTTCTCGAGTACGCCCAGCACGTCCTTTTCTTTGATTACAACTTGCTTTTGAAACAGAAGTTTCTATAAGACTTGATGTAAATGTTCGTGGACTATAAAAATTTAATTTTGCCAATCCGCTGTCAATTACAGTTGAAATATCACTAATTGTAACTGAAGTTTCAGCAATATTTGTTGAAATAACAACCTTTTTTCTTCCAATTGGAGGTTTTTCAAAAACACGTTCTTGTTCTTCTTTTGCCAATCGTCCGTATAAAGGTAAAATAAATAAACGACGCCCAAAAGGTGAGTGTGATAATTTAAAAACACAATCTTTGATGATTTTTTCACCGGGCAAAAATATTAAAATTCCACCGTCATCATCATTATCTAAAACTCGTTCTACTGTAGAAGCAATTTTATTCAGAATTAATTCTGCGCCTGCTTCTGTAGTTGTTGTAATTTCTTTGGAAGGAGCGTCGTAAATAACAGAAACTGGATATGTAATTGTGTCTATAGAAACAATTGGCGCGTTATTAAAATATTCACTAAAAACTTGAGTATTCATTGTTGCAGAACTAACAATTACTCTAAAATCTTTTCTTTCTTGTAAAACTCGTTTTAATAATCCCAAAACAAAATCAATATTCAAACTTCGTTCGTGGGCTTCATCAACCATAATCACGCTGTATTTGCTAAGCCATGGGTCCAATTTCATTTCTTGCAAAAGAATTCCGTCTGTCATGATTTTTATTTTTGTATCTTGATTTGTGTTGTCTTCAAAACGCATTTTGTAGCCAACAAGCCCCGGATATTCAGTTTTTAATTGTTTTGAAATAAATTCACTTACAGAAATTGCTGCAATTCTTCTAGGTTGTGTAACTGCGATAATTCCGTTTGTAGAATAGCCAGCTTCGTATAAAATAACTGGAATTTGTGTTGTTTTGCCAGAACCAGTTGGACTTTCTACAATTATAACTTGATTATCTTTTAAACAATCTAAAATCTTTTGTTTTTGTTCATAAACCGGAAGTTTTTGATAATCTATTGCCATACTATAATATCCTTTGTAATTTTTTCATTTAATTTTTTTCGTTTTTCCATATAATCTGCCCAATTTTTTCTAGGAACGCCTTTTAAATAGTTTATAAAATTATCATCAAGTTTTTTTACAACAAATTCCCACGCTGTATTTATGTAAGTTGTGATAAAAATTGGTGTAATTTTCTTGATTTGGATTTTATTTGGGGATTTTTTTAATTCAACTAAATATAAAAGACCGTCGCCTGTGTTGTCTCTTTCTAAATCAACATTTTTTTCTGTAAAGTTAGGATTTGTTCTTTGCCCGCTGATTGTATTTCCGTTTGCGTACATGATGATTTTTTGCGCACCATTTTTATCAATTACAATTTTTCTGTCTTTAATAATATGCGCGTGATTTGCCCAAATAATATCGATTCCACAATCCAAAAGCTGCATGTACCATTTTTCTTGATTTTCCGTTACTTCACGATTATATTCTGTATCGTTTGCATGAACTGATAAAATGAATAAATCACATTTTTCTTTTTGTTTTAGATTCTTACAAAAATTTATAAATTGATTTCTTTTTTCTTTAACTGGAGCAACGTAATTTATAAATTCTTGGGAATCAGGTCTGTTTAAAATTTCTGTAATTGGTAAAAAGACAATTTTAAACCCATTTTTATGAATTATATTATAAGTAAAAGATTCTGTTTCTTTAACTTTTAATCCAGAAAAATAAATTAAATTATCATTGATAAGCTGTTCATCTCGAATTTTACTAAGTGAAGTTAGTGTTTCTGAAATTCCAGATTTGCCTTGGTCATTAGAATGATTATTGCAAAGTGAAAAAACATCAAAACCACTTTCTACACATGCTCTTACATAAGAAATTGGCATATTAAAATTTGGATAGTTTTGAGCTTTTTTTGTTGAATCAACGGGTGCTTCTAAATTTGCAAAAGATAAATCCGCCGCCGAAATTACATCTTTTACATCTTTCCAGATTTTGTTGTAATCTTTCATGTTGAAATTTACAGAATGCGCCATAATATCGCCTGCAAAAAGCAAAGAAATTGTTTTTTCATCATTCAAAACATCATTTTTGTAATCGATATTGTCGCTTGGAAGAGAAGGGTTTTGAACTAAATTTGTAGCGGAATTTTCCAAATTTTCAGAAGAAACATTTGAGGAACTTGCGCACGAAAAAAGAAAAATTGATGTAAAAATGAATAATAAATTCTTTCTAATAAACAATTTCATATTTTTTTAATAAAATAATTTTACCACAAACAACTCATTATTACAATTATGATTTTTTTATAAAATGCCAATGCCTGTTTCTATAGAATTTAACTTAGAATCAATGTTATTTTGTATAATAAAAAAGACAATTTGCTTAATTTGTTCAAATCCATTTTTATCAATGTTCAATTTGCGAACTTCTGAAGGAGACAAAACTGAAAGTGCAGTCAAATAAGATAGCGCTTGGTGATTAATTGGAATTTTTCTTTCTTCGAATTTTCCGCATTCTGAACAAATAAAATTGTTTCCAATCATGTTGTAAAAGTGATTTTGTTGTAAAAGTGAAGAAGATGGCGCTTCCAAAAAGGATTTGCCACATTTTGCACAAAAAGATGAATCGGAGCGAATTCCTAAAAGTTCAATATATCGCCACAAAAATCTAATTAATCCTAATTTGCCTTGTTCTTCATTTACAAGTTCCAAACCATCTAAAAAGCCACTGACTAAATTAAAACATTGTTCGTTGCTTCCGGCACATTTTGTTTTTATAGAGATTTCTGCAACTAAAGATGCGGCCCATAATTTAAATAAATTTTGTGAAAATGAAGAATGATAATTTTTTACATCAAAGTCTGTAATTTTTAATCCTTTGACAGTTGGATTTTCGTATAAATAAATTACGCCTGAATTCCACGTTGTTACTAGGGATTTCATCTTACTTTTTGGGCCACCATAAAGTGTTGCGTATAAAATTCCATTTGATTTTGTTAAAAGAGTAACAGTCGAATTGTTTTCACCACTTGATTTTATAGACAAAATGATTGCTTGTGTGGAAAAATTTCTATTCATAAAATTAAGATACTTTATTTTAATTATCCTTTCAACACGAAATATCTATGCTAAAATAGAGATTCATTCAATTTTTTCATAGAATCATTTATCTTTATTTTTTTTTACAACTTATTATTTAACTTAAGAATAAATCTATAAATTAATACGGAGAAAAATTTGCAATATGGAAAACTTTACATTTTATAGTCCAACAAAATTTGTATTTGGAAAAGATACTGAAAGTCAGTGTGGAAAATTGGTAAAAGAATTTGGTGGTTCTAAAGTTCTTATTCACTTTGGTGGAGGTTCTGTTGTAAAATCAGGCCTTTTGGATAGAGTAAAAAAATCTTTAGATGAAGAAAAAATTCCTTACGTTGAATTAGGTGGAGTTCAGCCAAATCCTCGTGATGTAAAAGTTTACGAAGGAATTGAATTGTGTAAAAAAGAAAACATTGATTTTATTCTTGCTGTTGGTGGTGGTTCTGTAATCGATTCTGCAAAAGCAATCGCACTTGGTAACGAATACGATGGCGATTTCTGGGATTTTTATTGTGGAAAAGCAGCACCTCAAAAAGCAACTCCTGTAGCAACTGTTTTGACAATTGCAGCTGCAGGAAGTGAAGGTTCGGGCGATTCTGTAATTACAAAAGAAGAAGGAATGGTAAAAAGAGGTGCTGGTGGTGAATGTATAAGACCAAAATTCTCAGTTCTTAATCCTGAATTAACCCAAACACTTCCTGCTTATCAAACAGCTTGTGGAATTACAGACATTATGGCTCACGTTTTTGAACGTTATTTTACAAATACAAAAGACGTTGAAACAACAGACAGATTATGTGAAGCAGTTCTTTTAGCAATGATAAATGAAGCGCCAAAAGTAATTGCAAATCCTAACGATTATCAAGCACGTGCAAATATCATGTGGGCAGGAATGGTTGCTCATAACAATATTGTGGGAGTTGGTCGTTCACAAGATTGGAACAGTCACGGAATTGAACACGAACTTTCCGGTTTATACGATTGTGCACACGGAGCAGGTCTTGCTGTAATTATGCCAGCTTGGATGAAATTTGTTATGAAACATGATGTTATGCGTTTTGCTCAAATGGCAGTTAGAATTTGGGGATGCAAAATGGATTTCTCAAATCCTGAAAAAACAGCTTGCGAAGGAATTCAAGCGTTCAGAAATTTCTTAAATTCAATTGGAATGCCTTCAACATTAGCAGAAGTTGGCGGAAAAGCAGAAGATATTCCAACACTTGTAAAGAATTTTGGATTGGCTGAAGGGGCAAAAACTGGTGGATTTGTAAATCTTTCTAGCGAAGATATCGCAGAAATTTACAAATTGGCACTTTAATTTTATAAAAAAAAACAAGGAAAAAATATGAAAGCACTTTTTATTGGTGGAACTGGAACAATTAGTACTGCAATTTCTAAAAAATTGATTCAAGAAGGACACGAATTATATTTGATTAATCGTGGAAACAGAAATGACATTCTTCCTTCTGGAGCAAAATATATTACTGTAGACATCAACAACGAAGAAGAAGTTGCTAAAAAAATTGCAGATATGTCTTTTGATGTAGTTGCTGATTTTATTGCATTTGTTCCTTCTCAGCTTGAAAGAGATTACAGACTTTTTAAAGGAAAAACAAAACAATTCATTTTTATCAGTTCTGCGTCAGCTTATCAAAAACCATGTTCAGATTATTTGATAACAGAAAGTACACCTTTAGAAAATCCTTATTGGGAATATTCTAGAAACAAAATTGCTTGTGAAGAATATTTGATTAAAATGTACAGAGAAGAAAATTTCCCAATTACAATTGTTCGCCCAAGTCATACTTATGATGAACGTTCAGTTCCTCTTGGTGTTCACGGAGATTTGGGAAGTTATCAAGTTGTAAAAAGAATTAAGGAAGGAAAACCTGTAATTATTCACGGAGATGGAACAAGCCTTTGGACAATAACACACAACAGTGATTTTGCAAAAGGATTTGTTGGATTAATGGGAAATATCCACGCACTTGGTCAGGCAGTTCATATTACAAGTGATGAAAGTGTAACTTGGAATCAAATCTACCAGACAATTGCACAAAATCTAGGCGTAGAATTAAAACCTGTTTATATCAGTTCAGATTATCTTGATAAAAACAGTAATTATGATTTTAAAGGAAGTTTAATTGGCGATAAATCAAATTCTGTTGTATTTGATAATTCCAAAATTAAACGCCTTGTTCCTGATTTTGTTTGTACAAAACGTGCAGACCAAGGAATAAAAGAAACATTGGATTATGTTTTGTCACACAAAGAATGTCAAATTGAAGACCCTGAATTTGATAAATGGTGCGATGAAATAATTAAAAGATTTCAATAAATTTTAAAAGAGGAAATAAAATGACAGACGTAAAAGGAAAATGGGCACTTATTACAGGTGCAAATAGGGGAATCGGTTATAGAATTGCAAAAACAATGGCATCTTACGGATGTAATTTGATTTTGCATTCAAGAAACACAGAACACACAAAAGAAGTTCTTAAAGAAGTTTTGGATATGGGAGTTCAAGCATACGATATTGCAGCTGAACTTTCCAAACCTGAAGAAGTTCAAAAAATGATTGACCAAATCAATGCAAAAGGAACTCAAGTTGATATTTTGTTCAATGATGCCGCTGTTCAAATTGCATATCGTACAGAATATTACAAAACTCCTGTGGAAGATTACACACAAAGTTTTTTAATCAACACAATTGCTCCTATGATGTTATGTTACGCATTTATTCCACAAATGATTGAACGTGGATTTGGTCGTGTAATCAACACAACAAGTGGAATCAGAAACGAACCAGAGCAAGCAGGGTATAGCGCAAGTAAAGCTGCTTTAGATAAAGTAACAAACGACCTTGCTGGTAAACTTGACGGAACAGATGTTATCATCAATCTTACTGACCCGGGCTGGTGTAGAACAGATTTAGGCGGACCAAACGCTCCAAACGACCCAGATAGCGTAATTCCTGGAATAGTTGTTGGTGCCTTTGTAGATGATAAAATCAGCGGAAGAAATCTAGGCGCTCAAAACTTTGTTGGCATGACTTTGGAAGAAGCTGTAGAAAAAGCAAAAGGCTTTCCAAAGTTGTTCTTGTAAGTAGAGTATTGCCACTCGGATTTGCTCAGCCCTAACGGGCTTCGCTTAAGAATGTGAGTAACGTTAGTTGCGAACAAACACCATGTCATTCCCGTCCTCTGGCTTGACCAGAGGATCTTATGCGGGAATCTTGATTTCATAATTTATTTTTACTTGTAAATAATACTATTTTTATGTTAAAATTACTTCCAATAAATTTATAAAAAAGGAGTTTTTATATGAAATTCGTAAAAATGTTATTACTTTACATTTGTTTAGGGGGGGGCTATTCATAAGTTGTGCGCCTGAAACTCCTAAAAATGAACAACTTTCTTATCCACAAAACTTATCTGAAGCTGACAAATCTAAAATAAAAAATCTTTCTTACGAATCTTATTCTGAAATTTTAGAAAGTTTTAAAATTTTGAATTCTTTAGAACCTGTAAAAAATGAATATAATAATTTTTTGCAAAATGTTATTAATCAACTTGAATCAAATAATTTTGAAGTAGAAGAACTAGAATTTGACAATATAGAAGAAATGACAAATTTTTCATTAGAAGAAAAAAATCTAGAAAATGCTACAAACTTAGGTGAATATTTAGATTTACAAAATAATTTTGAAAAATTAAAAACAGATTATGAAAATTTTTATAACGGTGTATATTTTTTATCCTATCAAGATTTACAGACAAAATATTACGAAGCAAATGCAAATATCACAAAAAATCAATACAACGAATTAATTAATTTCTTAAAAAGCGTTTTTGAAGATATTCAAGACGATTTTATTTTAAACACACAAACAAATTTAATAAAAACAACTGACATAAGATTTTCAGAAGCTCAAACTGAAAATGTTATTAACAATGAACATATTTTTAACTATAAAAATTCAACAGAAAAATCAACTTATGATGCCAAAAAAATTGATTTGGAAACTCTAAAACAATTAGTTGTAGAAGCAAAAAAATCTGCCGACGATTTTACATTAATTTACGATACAGAAAATCCAGATGAACCTGAAATTAATCCTGACGATCCCGAAGTGAATCCAGACGATCCCGAAGTGAATCCAGACGAACCAGAAGTGAATCCAGACGAACCAGAAATCAATCCAGATGATCCAGAAGTAAATCCAGATGAACCTGAAGTGAATCCAGATGAACCAGAAGTAAATCCTGATGAACCAGAAATCAATCCTGACGATCCAGAAGTAAATCCTGATGAACCAGAAATAAATCCAGACGATCCTGTAGAACTTGTTTCTATTACAGTAAAAACTCCACCAACAAAAAAACATTATTTTTTTGATGATGACATTCGCCTCGATGGCTTAGTTTTAACAGAACATTATTCCGATGGAACTACAAATGATTTTACTTTACATTCAGGCTATATAATTCCAGATGATATTTTAACAAAAGATAAATATACATTAGGAACAAATACATTTTCTTTTAAATACCGAGATTACACAATTTCATTTGAAATAGAAATTCATGAAGATTTGAATATCTCTCGAATTGTCCATGTAAAAAAGCGACCTAATAAAACACATTATTTTTTCGGCGAAAAATTAGATTTATCTGGTATGGTCCTAACCGTTTCTTTTTATGATTCTTATGAATATATGGATTTAAAATGGGATGATTATGACTGGTATTTTACTGTTAAGGATGAAGAAGGGGACATATTATATCATAATGAAACTGTTTTTACAGAAGAAGGAATTAAAAAAATAATTTTAGATGATTATTCTTCATTTACAATAACTGTTTCAGATCCTAACGCACCTGTTGATTACACTAATTTAGATATGTTTGTAAAAATTGACGGAGAATGGAAAATGAAAGATGTTCCTTCTGATTTAACAAAATATGCAGAACAAACAAGTG
Source organism: Treponema bryantii (assembly GCA_015061465.1). Taxonomy (GTDB): domain Bacteria; phylum Spirochaetota; class Spirochaetia; order Treponematales; family Treponemataceae; genus Treponema_D; species Treponema_D bryantii_D. The sequence goes on from SUWN01000017.1 coordinate 40,224, forward strand.
TTTCATACAACATTCCAGCAGGTGAAGAAGTTGCTATTGATATAGATATATTGTTATCAAACAAAGAAAAATTGGAAAAAGCAAATGTTCCAGTATCACTTAACATCCCATCTGATTCAACAATTTCTTTCTATACTCCAGAGTTAGGTGGAAGTCCAGATATCTTAGCTTTGGAAATGACACAATTACAACCTGTTATTGATTATGTTTTTGGTGATAAAATAGACGAATACAAAAACGCATCTGATAAAACAAAGGTTGAATTACCGAATACAAATTTATATGTTTCTGATATAGGTTTGGGAGATGGAAATCTTTATGGCACGGGTTTAGATAAAGTTATAGAAATGTACTACAACACAAACAATGCATCAAAATTAAATTATGAAAATTATTCTGGCGGTATCTTTGATGCAGAGGATGCTTTGCAAGATGGAAAAATGTATGACGAAGAAAACAATTTTATAGATGCTTATGCTCTAGACATTAATGCCGCTCTTTTAATGGGAGTTGGTATAGGAAATGTAAAAGTTGTTGGCGAAAATAAAACTGAAATTATGGATCATACAATTGGTTTCTATAACACTCGTTTTGAAACTGACCTTACCGGTTTTGTATTTATTGGAGCTGGTTCTGGTATAATTGATTATGCTGGATCTGCCCCAGCACTTACACTTAATGGAAGTTATGCAAAAACAATAATAAGAAAACCTAGTGAAAATATGCATATTGGAAGAGGTCATACACTTGATTTATCAAATGTTGAAAACAGCTCGTTATTGGATAATATAGCAGAAGTTGATGAATTTTCTGAAATTTATTATAAGACACAAGAAGACGCTACTCGTGGTTATTCTTCTGATTCTGTAGATGCTATATATATTGGTGATAAACTTTATAGTAAAGATAATACATATACTCCAGTTAATGCAACAAACCAACAATGGGTTGATGCGTCTAATAATAATTTATGGTCCGAAGGTCAAAATAGTTTGCATTATCCAAAGGATGTTCATAACGAAGCCGAGGAATGGGTTTTTGAATAAAGTATGTAAATAATATCGGCAAAATAAACTTTTTTATTATTACGATTTATACCTTTATATTTTGCCGATAACGTGCTATATTTTACCTATGAGTAAGATGAAATATATATCTGTAGAAGAGGCTGCTCAAAATTGGCAGCTTAGTGAACGAAGTGTTCGTAATTATTGTTCACAAGGAAGAGTAGAAGGTGCTCTACTAGAGGGAAAAACTTGGAAGATTCCATCAACTGCAGAAAAGCCTGAACGTAAGACTCGGCATTCTTCTTCAGAAGAAACACTTCTTGCATTCCTCAGACGTGAAAAAGATGCTGCCCTCAAAGGCGGTATCTATCAAAAAATTCAGATAGACTTAACATACAATTCAAACCACATAGAGGGTTCAAAGCTTACTCATGACCAAACCCGTTATATCTTCGAAACAAAAACTCTTGGTGTTACTGATAAGGCTGTAAAAGTTGATGATATTGTTGAAACTGTAAATCACTTCCGCTGCATAGACCTTATAATTGAAGGTGCACATACAAAACTTACAGAAAGTTTTATTAAGCAACTTCATTTCATTTTAAAATCTGGAACCACAGATAGCCAAAAATCCTGGTTTAGAGTAGGAGATTATAAAATGCTCGAAAATGAAGTTGGTGGTACAGAAACTACAAAGCCAGGAGAAGTTGCATTTGCAATAAAAGAGCTTCTTAAAGAATATAATTCCAAATCAAAAATCACGTTTGACGATATTCTAGATTTTCATGTACGCTTTGAATCTATTCATCCTTTTCAGGATGGAAACGGTCGTATTGGTCGTCTGATTATGTTCAAGGAATGTCTTAAGTATAACATTGTTCCTTTTATAATTACGGAAGAACTTAAGATGTTCTATTACCGTGGAATTAAGAACTGGAAAGATGAACGAGGCTATTTGCGTGATACTTGTCTTACTGGGCAGGATGCAATGAAAACTACGTTGGATAATTTTGGGATAAAGTATGTGCAGTTAATACAATGTCGTGATGACTTATAAGTTCAAAATGTCATTGTCGTCCTTTGGCTTGACCCGTGGATGACATATATTTTGTCATTCCCGCACTTGATGCGGGAATCTTTATCATGCACAAGATTTTCGGGTCACGCCCGAAAATGACATGACGAATACTTATTAGACATCACCATTTTTTCTAATATGAATAAAAATCTATAAAAAATATTTTGACTCTTATAGTTATTTTATTACCTTATATGTATGAATAAATACTATGTTTACATTTTAACAAATTTTACAAATTCTGTGTTGTATATTGGTGTTACTAGGGATTTAAAAAAGAGAGTGTATGAACACAAAAACAAAGTTTATGATGGTTTTACAAAAAAATACAATGTAAATAAATTAATCTATTTTGAAGAATGTTCAGACGTTTTAAGTGCAATTCAAAGAGAAAAAAATCTAAAAAAATGGAAACGAGCTTGGAAATTGGAACTAGTAAAAAAAGAAAATCCTGATTTAAAAGAATTAATTATATAGTTTTTACCTGTCATTCCCGTACTCGATACGGGAATCTATACATACACAAGATACTCGGGTCACGCCCGAGTATGACACATATTTTGTCATTCCCGAAAATGACAATCTCTACATCATATTTTTACTAATTTCTAGTAATTTTTCTTTTGTATTCATTTGAGGGTCTTCTAAAACACAATCAAACAAATGGTTTAAAATTTTACCGATTTGTTTTCCTTGGGCGCCTAGGTTTATTAAATCGTTTCCGTTGATTGCCAAATCTTTTAAGCTCAACGCGCTTTGTTCATTTACAACGTTTTGAATTCTTGTTTTAAATTCAATTAATAAATCGCAAGCGGCGCTGTCGTGAAGGCGAACTGGTTGGTTATATTTTCCGTACATGTCGGCTAATCTTAAATCTATCAAATCATCAATGTAATCAATTCCAACTTTTACAATAAATCTTCTGATTGCGGCATTACTCCAATTTGGCTCGTAATGAAACATGTGATTTTCTATTAAATGAGTTACATAATCAATTTCAGCATTACTGAATTTTAATTTTATCATAAGATTTTTTGCAATTTTTGCTGAAT
>SUWN01000064.1 GCA_015061465.1 Treponema bryantii
ATAGTTGCGATTATTTTTTTCATAAAGATTTGTTACTCCAATATTCTTTTATTATATCATATTTTTAAATTTAACTGTATAATATAAGTATGAAAAAGCATACTTTTAAAGGTGGAATACATCCAAAAGAAATGAAGGAACTTTCTAACTCTTGTGCAATTCAAGATGTTTTTCCTTCTTCAAAAACAGTTACAATTCCTGTAACAATGGGTGGCGCTCCAAATACTCCGGTTGTAAAAGTGGGTGATTTGGTTGCCAAAGGTCAAATTATTGCTACTGGCGATAAATTCATGAACTGTCCTGTTCATTCTTCAGTTTCTGGAAAAGTTGTAAAAATCCAAAATGCTCTTGTTACAGCAAATCAAGAAGTGCCATGTATTGTTATTCAAGCTGATGATGAAAACAGAACTGAATTTATGGAAGAATTAGATCCATTTACATGTGAAGTTTCAGATGCAATTAATCGAATCAAAAATGCTGGAATTGTAGGAATGGGTGGAGCTTCGTTCCCAACTCACGTAAAATTGTGTCCTCCAGAAGACAAAGAAATTGAATATGTTCTTGTAAATGCAGCTGAATGTGAACCTTATTTAACTTGTGATGAAAGAATTTTGCAAGAAACTCCAGAAAAAGTAATTGATGGGCTTGCAATTTGTCTTAGATTAGTTGGAGCAAGAGGAATTATTGCCCTTGAAGATAACAAAGAATATATCAAACCTATTTTGGAAAAAGTTATTTTAGAAAAAGGTTATGATGATGATATGAGCGTTTGTTTAGTTCGTACAAAGTATCCTCAAGGTTCAGAAAAATTTATTGTTGCTGCTTGTTTAGGAAGAGAAATTCCTTCTGCAAAATTGCCAGCTGATGCAGGAACAATTATTTGTAACGTAGGAACTGTTTGTGCAATTAGCGATGCTTTTAGACTTGGAAAACCTTTAATCGAACGCTCTCTTACAATTTCGGGTGGAGCTGTAGAAAATCCTTGTAATATTCGTGTTCCTATTGGAACTTTAATTAGTGATTTAACACCAGATGTTTTCAAATTAAAAGAAAATCAAACTTTTAAAGTTATCAGCGGTGGTCCAATGATGGGATTTGCAATGATGGGAATGAATTTTCCAGTTGCAAAAGGAACAAGTGGGGTAACATTCCTTACAGAAAAAGAAACTTTCCATGCAGATGAAGAACAATGTATTGGTTGTGGAAGATGTGTTTCAACTTGTGCAATGCGTTTAAGTCCTGTTTTGATTTTAAGAGAAATGAAAGCTGGAAATTATGCAAAAGCAAAACGTTTTGGATTAATGGATTGTATTGAATGTGGTTGCTGTGCTTTTGTTTGTCCTGCAAAAGTTGCTATTGTTCAAAGAATTAGACTTGGAAAAAATGTTGTTCGTCAGCAAATGGCCGAAGAAAAAATCAAAGCTGATTTAGCAAAGAAAAAAGCAGAAGCAGAAGCCGCAAAAGAAAATGAAAAAAATGGAGTTGAAAAATGAGTGATAAATACGTAATTTCTTCTAGTCCACATTTTAAAGCAAATACAAATACTACAAAAATTATGGGATTTGTTTTGCTTGCTCTTTATCCTCAATTATGGGCAGGAATTAAATTTTTTGGTTATAGAGCATTGTTAGTTACTGTCGTTTCTATTGTAAGTTGCGTTTTATTTGAATATTTATTCTTAAAACTTACAAAACAAAAAAATGTAATTTCAAACTTATCTGCTTGTGTTACAGGTGCAATGCTCGCAATGGTTTGTCCTCCTACAATTCCTCTTTGGATGGTTGTTTTAGGTGCTGCGGTTGCAATTATTGTAGCAAAAGGATTATTTGGTGGAATTGGTTCAAACGTTTTTAATCCAGCTTTAACTGGGCGTGCAGTTTTGTTCATTAGTTTTCCAACTGCGATGGGTGCAACTTGGCTTGCTCCAAAAACAATTTCTGCTGTAGATGCAATTTCTTCTGCAACTGTTTTGAGCCAAATTAAAGCTGATGCATTTGTAGTAAACAGTCAATCTCTTTTAGATTTATTCATCGGAAACAAAGCCGGATGTATTGGTGAAACTTCAATTTTATTAATTTTGATTTCATTCATTTTCTTGCTTGTTACAAAAATTATTGACTGGCGTGCTCCAATCGCAATGATTTTTACAGTGTTCATTTGTACATTTATTGCAGGTACTATTTCTGCTTCAAGTTTACAAATTGGTTTTGAAAAAGGATTGTTGTCATTATTAACTGGTGGTGTGATGTTTGGTGCAACTTTTATGGTAACTGATTATGCAACAACTCCAGTAACAAAACCGGGAAGATTGATTTTTGGATTTGGTTGTGGATTAATTACATTCTTAATCAGACAATTTGGTGGTTATCCTGAAGGTGTTATGTTCAGTATTTTAATTATGAACTCAATCGCTCCATTCTTAAACAATCTTACAGTTAGAATGTACGGTTACGGGAGAAAAAAATGAGTGCAAAAAAAGATTTAGGAGAAATGATAAAACTTGGACTTATCCTTGTTGTGTATGCAGTTGCTTCTTGTACAGTTTTAGCGATTGTAAATAATTTTACAAAACCAAAAATCATGCAAAATCAAATTGAAAAAGCAAATGTCGCAATGAAAAAAGTTTTTGCAAATGCAGATGAATTTGAACAGATTTTTGATTTTAAACAAAGCGAAAATAAATCAATAAAAATAAGCGATGTTTATCTTGCAAAAAAAGACGGAAAAGTAATTGGCGGAGTTGCTCAAGTTTCAGGTCCAACATACGATAAAGGAAAATTAATCGTTGGTGTAAAATTGGACGGTGAAATTTCTGGTGTAGAGATTCTTGAATTATCAGATTCACCGGGATTTGGTTTAAAAGCAAATGATCCAACATTTATTCTTCCAAATGGAAAAACATTTTATGGTCAATTTTCTGGGTTAAATGCAAAAGAACCATTTGTTTCTGGAAAAAATTATGACGCAATTTCTGGTGCCACAATTACAAGTGATGCAATCATCAATCTGATAAAAGCCGGCTCAGATTCATTGTTAGATTATATGGAGTCTAAATATGAATAAAAAATTACAGATATTTACAAATGGATTTATAAAAGAAAATCCGTTATTAGTTTTAAACATCGGTTTATGTTCATCTTTGGGTATAACAACTAGCGTTTTTAATGGATTAGGAATGGGCATGGGAATGATGTTCGTTTTATTGATGAGTGAAATCGTTATCAGTATTTTTCGAAAACTTATTCCTTCTGCAATTCGTTTGCCAATTTTTATTATTATTATTGCCGCATTTACAACAATTGTTCAGTTGGTTTTACAAGCCTACGTTGAATCGTTGTATGATGCGTTAGGCGTTTTCTTACCATTAATTGTTGTAAACTGTATTATCATGGGGCGTGTAGAAGCCTTTGCTTCCAAAAATACTATTGGGGATTCAATTCTTGACGCTCTAGGAATGGGAATTGGTTATACAATCGTTTTAGTTTTGATTTCTTTTATTCGTGAATTGCTTGGTGGCGGAACAATTATGGCTGGAACTGCGTTAAAAGTAGAAATCATTCCTGAACAATACAGAATTGCCATTTTTAATAGTGCACCTGGCGGATTTATTGTTTTTGGATTTTTAGCTGCAATTGTAATTGCTGGAAAACAAGCTCTTGCAAATAAAAAAGCAAAAAAAGAATCATTAAAAATAGAAAAAACTGAGGAGGACAAATAATGGAAGCGTTATCAATTTTTCTAAAATCAGCAATTGTTGATAATATTGTTTTTATTCAGTATTTAGCAATTTGTCCTTTTATTGGAATGACAAATGATACAGAAAAAGCAACTGGTATGAGTCTTGCTACAACTTTTGTAATTATGCTTGCAACTGCTGTAACTTGGCCTTTGTATAAATTTGTAATGGTTCCACTTGGATTGGAATTTTTACAGACTTTGTTCTTTATACTTGTAATTGCTTCTTTAGTTCAACTTGTTGAATTTTTCTTAAAGAAAATGTCACCTGGACTTTACAATTCAATGGGTGTTTATTTGGCACTTATTACAACAAACTGTGCTGTATTGGGTATTACAATCAACTGCTTGAGTAAAGATTATAATTTTGCACAAAGTTTGATTTATGCATTCGGAACTGCAATGGGATTTTTAATCAGTATGATTATTATGAGTGGAGTTAGAAGCCGCATCAGAATTGCAAAAATTCCTGAAGCTTTTAAAGGAACTCCAATTTTGTATATTACAGCTGGTTTGTTGAGTTTGGCATTCTTAGGATTTAAAGGAATTATTCAATAATAAATAAGGAATTAAGATAAAAACTGCCTTATATTTGGAGATTTTATGAATACAATTATTTATACAATTATTGTTGCAGTTGCAATTGCTTTTGTTTTGGGAGTTTTGCTCGGATTATTCAAAAAAATATTTCATGTTGATGTTGACCCAAAAGTTCAAAAAGTTCGTGATGTTCTATCAGGTGCAAACTGTGGTGGTTGTGGAATGGCTGGTTGTGATGCATTCGCTGGAGCTGTTGTAAAAGGAGATGCTGCCGCAGATGGATGTGTAGCTGGTGGTGCTGCGTGTGCAACTTCAATTGCTGAAATTTTAGGAAAGGCTGGGGTAGAAGTAAAACCAAAAGTTGCTTTTCTTGCGTGTCATGGAACAAAAGAATGTGCTCAAGACAAAGGAAATTACGAAGGTGTTCAAACTTGTAAAGCTGCACAACTTGTAATGAATGGAACAAAAAAATGTGCTTACGGTTGTATTGGACTTGCAGATTGTGTAAAAGCATGTCCTTTTGGTGCTCTTTCAATGGGTGAAGATGGTTTACCAATTGTTGATTACAAAAAATGTGTTGGTTGTGGTAAATGTCAAAAAGCATGTCCAAAAAAATTGTTCCAGATAATAAATCTTGATACAAAAGGTTCTATTGCACGATGTTCTTCAAGAAGTGATAATAAACCTCAGATTAGAAAAGATTGTTCTTTCGGATGTTTTAAATGTGGTCTTTGTGTAAAAAAATGTCCTGAACAATGTATAGAACTTGTAAATGGTTTACCAAAAATCGATTACACAAAATGTACAAGTTGTGGCGAATGTGTAAATGCTTGTACAGATAAAGTTTTTGTACTTTTTCAAGATTTGATTTAATTGAACAAATTTCTTCTTTTGGGTTTTGAATGAAATCCAAAAGATAGAAATTTGAATAAAAATTGTAAAAATGATATATTTTGTTTGCATTTGTGAACTCCACACAGATTAAATTGCTACACGATAGCAACGCAAGTTTTTTCAAAAAATTTTTTAGGAGTAGCTGATTATGAAAAAATCTTCATTAATCACAAGTTTAGTTTTAGCATCTTTAGTTTTCTTTGGATGTTCAAAAAAGGTTTCTGGGCCAACAACTGTTGAAATTTGGCATACTTATAATGGTTCACAACAAGATTATTTAGTAAATGCTGCTGAACAATTCAACAATTCTCAATCAAAATATGTTGTAAAAGTAATGGCTCAAGATTATTCAGGTTTTGCAGATACAGTTTACAATGCAGTTGCAAATGGAATTGGTCCAAGCATTATTTTTAATTACGGTTCAACAGCAATTAGTTATGCAAAAGAAGGTCTTGCTGTAGATATTTCAAAATATATTGCAGAAGATGTAAAAAAAGGTGATACATTAATGCAAGATATTATTGATTCCCTTCCTGCAGCAATGCAAACAGACGTAAAAGGTTTTGCTGACGGTGGAATTTATTATCTTCCAGGTGCTACAACAGGTCCTGTATATTTTTACAATAAAACATTGTTTGATGAATTAGGATTGAATCCTCCAAAAGATTGGGATGAACTTGAATCAATTTGTAAAACAATTTA
>SUWN01000018.1 GCA_015061465.1 Treponema bryantii
CTTTTTATATGCAACATATTGATCCTCACGTTTTTATTCCAATGCAATTTGAAAATCCTGCAAATCCAGAAATTCAAAGAAGCCAAACTGCTGTTGAAATTTTAAATGATGTTGATGGTCCAATCGATGGATTTTGTAGCGGAATTGGAACTGGCGGAACTTTAACTGGAATTGGTGAAGTTCTAAAAGAAAAAAATCCAAATATTACAATTTGGGCTGTTGAACCTGAACACGCTGCAATTTTGAGTGGTGGTTCAATTGGTACTCACATGCAAATGGGAATTGGAGATGGTTTGATTCCTGCAATTTTGAATCAAGAAATTTATGATGATACTTTTATAGTTTCTGATGAAAAAGCAATTAAAACTTCTAGAGATTTGGCACGTAAAGAAGGAATTATGTGTGGAATTTCTAGTGGAACAAACGTTGCAGCTGCATTGGAACTAGCAAAAATCCTTGGCAAAGGTAAAACTGTTGTTACAGTTCTACCAGACACTGCCGAAAGATATTTTTCTACACCATTATTTGATGAAGAAATTTGTTTTTAAGTTCATTGTCAACCTCGTGCAAACATGTCATCCTCGTGCTTGACACGAGGAACTTTATACAAGAACGTTCCCGCAACAAGTGCGGGAATGACATTTACGAAATATTTCTAAAACTTTAAAACCAAAACACTTTTTGCAGGAACTAAAATCTTGTTAGAAAGTGTTTTGTTTTCTATTGTAAAATCAACTTCTTCTGGAAATCTTTTTTGACACAAATCAAAATTAGAAATTTTTTCTGCGCTGATTGCTTTGTTAGGACCGTTTGGATCTACAAATCCATTTGCAACTGGTTTAATGTATTTTCCATCTTTTGGTTGTAAAAGGGCAATTTCCGCATTTTTTCCTTTAAAATCAAAATCACTTGATTCTAAATTCATTTCTTTTTCTGATTCGTTTGCGTTTACAATTTTAATGATAATTTTATCATCATTTTTTACAGCCGAAACATAAATATTTTCTTTGCGTAATTCATATTCTTGTCCGTTTAATTCCAAATATTCGTTTCCTGCATAATCAGAGAAAATCTTTTGAACATAATAACTTGGAGTTAATACAACATTGTCTGCATCAAACCAAATCATATCTGGAGTCCATTGTGAATGACCAATTCTGTTAAAAAGGGGAGCGTAAGAAGCGAGTTTTACAATATCACCATTTTTTTCCATTCCAGTAAGCATTGCTGCTTCTGCAAGTGCTGCTTCTACAGAATTCTTTTGATTTTCATCGTGGCCTGCGTATTCACCAGCAAAAATGCCAATGTTTCTTGGGTAGTTGTCGTAAAAATCAACATTTTCGTAAAGCCATTTTGGTTCAACATAATAATGTTCATCAACTGCATAAGTAAAATCAGGATTTTTTGCACATTCAGATTTATAAAAATCCCACGCTTGTGTGTGAAGTTCGTGATTTACAAAAGGTCCTGCAGTTCCAAGACATTTAATTTCTGGGTAAACTTTGTGAATTGCTTTTTCAAATGCAATATAGCGTGGAGCAACATCAACATTTTTGCTTTCCCATTGTTCGTTTCCAATTGCAAGTAATTCTAAGTTAAAACTTTCTGGGTGGCCCATTTCTGCTCGCAATTTTCCCCATTTTGAAGTAACAGTGCCATTAGCAAATTCAATTAAATCCAACGCATCTTGAACATATTCTTGGAATCCTGGGCTATCAACTGGAACTGTTTCATAAGAACGGAACTGACAGGCAACACCAATGTTCAAAACTGGAAGAGGACGACATTTTCTGTTTTTTGTAGATAAAAGTTCGCACAAAAGAAAATATTCATAAAAACCAATTCCGTAACTTTGCATATAGTGGCAATCTTGCATTTCATTTGCAAAAACTGTGTTTCCACCTTGCAAAGCCCACAAGTTTGTTTGGATTTTCCTATCTTCAATTTTTCCAACAGTATTTTTCCAGTAGTAGCGGCGCATTAAACTTGTTCCTTCAACAATACAACCGCCTGGGAATCTTACAAAACCAGGATTTAGATTTGCCAAGGCTTCAAACATATCTTTTCTAAAAATGCCAGCAACAGCATCTTCTGGAATCATAGAAATTAAATCAAATTCTACGCAACCTTTTTCTGTTAAAATGATTTCAAACTGTGCTTTATGAATGTCTTCTGTGGCTGTTAATTGCGTTGTGTATTTTTTCCATTTTTTTGAAACACAATTTCCAACCATGGCGTCGTAGCCGTTTGGTTCTGCACTTTGAGCAATAATAAATTTTACAGTTGATTCTGCAAAAGTTTTTTTATCTTTTGTAACACGAATTAGTAAATCGCCTTTTAGGTAATCAACTTCTCTTGCGTAAAAAGAAACATTGTATTTCATTCCTTTTTTTAGGCTAATTCCGTCGTAAGCTTTGTTGTAAAAACCTTCGTGTGCTTTGTCTGCAGTGAATCTTAAATAATGAGGATTTTTTTCGCTTACTGGTTGGTTGCTTGAAATTTCAAGGTTTTCTTCTTTTTGATTAATTGAATGCCATGCGTAAAGATTATCTTCTTTTAAAACGTAATTTCTAGGACTTCCTTTACTTTTGATTGCTTCAAAAGAACGATTTTCCAAAAGTTCTGCGTAAAGTCCACCGTCTGCCGCAAAGTTTATATCTTCAAAGAAAAGACCAATCATGTCTTTTGTGATTTTTTTTGATACTTGATTTTTTAAAACTAATTTGTTAGGCATACAATCCCTCCGTGTAAAAAATGTTCTGTGTTAAACGTTTTACTTAATTTTCAGATTAAAGCATAATGTGTAATAAATCAATACTAGTAGAAAATTTTTCCTAAAATATAATCTGCAACTCTAACAACAAAATTTGATTTTAGTGTTGTTCTGTCACAAACAAGAGGAATCTTTTCTAATTGAATTCCATCAAGAGAAACAATTATATTTCCAACAATTTGACCTTGTTCAACTTCACCAAAAATAAATGAAGGTTTTTCTATTTGAACTTGCACGTTAGAAAGATTTTCTTGCAATGTTCCATCTGTTATATAAGGTACAGAAATTGATTCAACTCTAAACGCAGGAACTAAATTAATTCCTTTTTCTTTTGTTCCGAATGATTTTAAAAAATGAATTTTTGAAAATTCTGGTGAATAAAAATCACTAAAGGATGAAAAAGCCCATTCCATAATTTGTGTTCCATCATGAATTCGACCCAAATTTCCTTCGCGAGTATTGTTGCCTTTGCCTCCCATCGTTATTGATAAAAAACGTGTGTTGTCGCGCTGAACAGTTAAAGACAAATTGTATCCGCTTTCATTTATAAAACCAGTTTTTAATCCATCACAGCCAGGTAGTTTATCCAAAAGGGGATTTGTATTTTTTTGCGTAATTCCCATTGTAATAGTTTCTGGTAAACCTTGTGACCAATCTTGTGCCCCGTATTCATCTTGTGGCGCCATATTATGTGGTTTTGGATAAGTAAAACTTGGAACTTTATGAAATTTTTCCAACGATTCTGGATGAAGTTGTAAATAGATTTGTGCAAAAGTTGCCATTTCTCTTGCTGTAGTCGAATTTAATTCGCTATATCCTGATGAATCAACAAAATGTGTATTTTTTAATCCATATTGTTGTGCAACGTCATTCATTCTGGCAACAAAGTCCTGCATGCTTCCGCAGATTTTGTATGCAACAGCATACGCTGCATCGTTGCCAGAAGAGATTGCCATTCCAAGTAAAAGTTCTTCTAAAGTAACAATGTGACCTTTCCCCAAAAACATCAAAGAAGAATGAGGTGGCATATTACAAGCCCAAGTTTCTGGTGGTAAATCGATTATATCATCGTAAGAAAGATTTCCCAATCTTACTTCTTCCATAACAACGTGCATTGCAAAAAGTTTTGTCATAGAAGCTGGCGGAATGATTTTATCTGCGTTTTTTTCGTAAAGAATGTTTCCATTTGAAGTATTAATCAAAATCGCAGATTCTGCACCCACATCTAATTCGACAGGAGCGAGATTGTAGGGGAGTTTTGTCAAAATTGTATTTTTGTGTGAATATTCATTTTGGAGCAACGTTTCCAAATCATTTTGTTGTTGAATAGAAAGTATATTTGCACTTTGAATTTTAGAAAAATGAATTCCTCTTACAATTGTCAATGTTGAAAAAGAAACAATTATAAGAGAAAAAAATGCAATTATTGAATATATTAATTTTTGTTTTGTAGAAAATTTTTTCATAATTTTAGATTATCATATCTGCAAGAACAAGAGCTGCCATCGCTTCTACAACCGGAACAATTCTTGGACATAAGCAAACATCGTGTCTTCCTTTTATTTGTAATTCTGTTGATTTTACATTTCCATCTTGAACACAAACTGTATTTTGTGGAATAAAAATACTTGGAACAGGTTTTACAGCAACTCTAAAAATGATTGTTTGACCGTTTGAAATGCCGCCCAAAATTCCGCCTGCGTGGTTTGAATCGAATGCGATTTTTCCGTTTTCTTCGTGCATACAATCGTTGTTTTCGCTTCCTAGTAAATCTGCGGCTGCAAATCCTTCTCCAAATTCAATTCCTTTTATTGCACCAATAGAAAGCATTGCTTTTGCTAATTGAGCATCTAATTTATCAAAAACAGGCTCTCCGAGTCCCGCTGGAACTCCTTGAATCTGACATTCAATTATTCCACCTGCACTATCACCTTTACTTTTAATTTCATTGATTTTTTCGAGCATTTTTTCTGCAGCAGTTGCGTCTGGACATCTTAATAGATTTTTTTCAATTTGTGAAAAATCTATTTCTTTTGCTTCTATTCCAGCAGCTTTTATTGTATATGCTGTAATTTGTATTCCAGATTTTTTTAAAATTTCAGTAGCGATTGCTCCAGCAGCAACACGAGCGGCAGTTTCTCTTCCTGATGAACGTCCGCCACCCCTGTAATCTCTAAAACCGTATTTTTCTTGATAAGTAAAATCTGCGTGGCCTGGTCTAAAAGTATTTTTTAAATTTTCATAGTCGGAAGAATGCTGACTTGTATTGCGGATTAACAAAGCGATTGGAGTTCCTTCTGTTGTATCATTAAAAACTCCTGATAGAATTTCTACACAATCGTCTTCTTTTCTCATTGTTACAGCCGGATTTACTTTTCCATCAATTACAGCATTTGGCTTACGTCTATTTAATGCTTTTTGAATAATTTCCGTTGTGATTTTTAATCCAGATGGACACCCATCAATTACACAACCTAAAGCAGCTCCGTGACTTTCGCCAAATGTTGTTACTTTAAAATTTTTTCCAAATGTATTTCCACTCATATTTTTTTCCTATTTTTTAATTTCTTGTAATAATTCTGTAAAATATCCTGATGATGAAATCTTTTCGCCACCATTTGTAAGATGATTTGTATCACCTAATCTTTCTACTCTAAACATTGCTTGATTTTCAAGTCTCTCTTCTGTATTTAAAATTGTAACAGAAGTAGGGGCAACATAAAAATTATGCCACAATTGAACTGGAGACATACCAAGTAAATGTCCCATAATTGTAAACATAACACCCAAATGACAAAAGAAAACTAATGTTGTATCTTCTGTCAAATTTTTTTCTGAAACTAATTGATATCGTTCAATTTTATTTTCTTTGCCAAAATTTGGATTTGGCTTTTGATTTTGTACAGTGTAAAATCCTTTTTTGTTTCGGATATAACCATATTCTGCCAAAAGTGAATCTATTCCGTTGCAAACTTTTTTATAATTATTTGGTACATTTCCTTTTTTCATGTGGGAAGATTTGTGCCAATTATTTTTGTCAAAAAATTTTTTTTGTGAATAATAAAAATCTGGTAAAAAATCCCAGCAAACTCCTGTTTTTTTACCGTTTTGATAATAATAAAATTCTTGTAACCAAGGATAAGTTTCTACTTGTATATTTGATTTTTCTTTTAAAATTTCTATGGAAGGTTTTGCTGTTGCTTGCGCTCGTCCTAAAGGTGAGCAACAGATTTTTGTAATGTCCCAATTTGTAACGCGTCTTGTTAAAAGTTCAACTTCGCGTTTACCTTTTTCTGTTACATCGTCGTTTTTGTAGTCTGGGTCTCCGTGTCTAATAAAAATCAGGCGCATTGTTGTTTCCTTAAAAATATTTATAAAGTTATTGCCACACGGATTTGCTCAGAACTAACGTTCTTCGCTTTTTTTTAAATAACGTTAGTTTTGAGCAAATGTGCGTAACAATCTAAAACGTGAACAGTTAGTATATAAGATTGCCACGCAGGGTTTTATGTTTTTTATTAATTATTTTACAAATTCTTTTTTCAAGAAGTCTAAGTCTAATTCTGGGTAAAGAACGTGAGCGTCAAGTAAAGCATTTACACGTTTACGAGCTTGGGCTTGTACTGTTTCGTCAAGTTCAATTTTACCTTTTGCTGGTTTTCCTTCTTTTGTAAGACCAGGTTTTGTTCCTTTAAGTACAAAGTCAATGATTGAAGCAACTTCTTTCATATCTTCTTCGTTCATTCCCAAAGTTGTTAGACCTGGTGTTCCAATACGAATTCCACTTGTCCACCAAGCTCCGTTTTTGTCGTAAGGAAGTGCGTTTGCGTTTGCAGTTACACCACATTTGAAAAGAGCTGCTTCTGCTTGTTTTCCTGTAAGACCGTATCCTGTAACATCAACGAGCATTAAGTGATTATCTGTTCCACCAGTTTGAAGTGGCATTCCGTAAGATTTACATCCTTCTGCCAAAGCCGCTGCATTTTTTACAACGTTGTGAGCCCAATCTTGGTAAGCTTGTGTGCGTGCTTCTTTGAATGCAATTGCTTTTGCTGCCATAATGTGACCAAGAGGTCCACCTAAAACCATTGGACAACCTTTGTTTACGTAGTCTGCAAATTCTTTTTTACAAAGAATCATAGCTCCACGAGGACCGCGCAATGTTTTGTGTGTTGTTGTTGTAACAATGTCTGCCCATTTAACTGGATCGTAGTCGCCTTCAAATACTTTTCCTGCAACTAATCCTGCAAAGTGTGCCATATCTACCATTAATACAGCTCCACATTTATCTGCAATTTCGCGGAAACGTTTGAAGTTGATTTTTCTTGGGTAAGCTGAATATCCTGTAAGAAGGATTAATGGTTTTACTTCCATTGCTTGTTTTTCAATTGCGTCGTAATCTAAAAGACCTGTTTCTTTATCTACACCGTATGGGTGGCTTTCGAACATACGAGCTGAAACATTCATTCTGTATCCGTGTGTTAAGTGTCCACCACAAGAATAGTCAAGTCCCATTAATTTTTGATTTCCAAATTTTTTGCGAAGGTCATCAAATTGAGCGTCTGTTAATTCCCCTAGTGATTTAACACCAAGTTCTTCTAATGTTGGTGTTTCAACTTTTGCACTTAAAATTGCCCAGTAAGCAACTAAGTTTGTATCAGCCCCTGAGTGTGGTTGAACATAAGCGTATTCTGCACCGAACAAAGCTTCTGCTTCTCGAGCTGCAACATTTTCTACAGCGTCAATATTTACACATCCACCGTAATAACGATGTTCTGGGAATCCTTCTGCGTATTTATCTGTTAAAAGGTTTCCCATTGTTGCCTGTACGTTTAATGAACAATAGTTTTCTGAAGCAACTAATTTTAAGTGACTTCTTTGATTTTCTAATTCGTTTACAATTGAAGCGGCAATTTCTGGTCCAACTTCTGCAACTTGTTGTAAGTTTGCAACATAAGCTGTCATTGCTGCGTTTGGCTTTCCGTTACAAGAAGCCAAGTAGTTTTCTAAAGGTGTAGACATTTTTTTCCTCTATAAATTTAATAATGATGGATTTTATTTTAACTTAAAAAATACTTAAATTCAATAGAAATACTAAAGGTATAAATCATTAAAATGTTTGACAATTGACTAATTTGGATTTACCCTAGATGTATAATATTATATTTTTTTTGGAGAATTTGATGGTTGATTATATTTTCTATTTTGATATTGCAGCTTTATTTATCTTATTAATAACTATAATTACACATTTTCAACATAAACACTTACCAAACATGCAGAATCGTGTTTATCTTTTATTTTTAGTTGTGGCTTTTGTTGCAACAAGTTTTGATTTATTGACAACATTGATGAGAGGCTATGGAACTTCAATTCATCGAAATGTTTATTGGATAGCACATTGTTTTGCATTTACAACAATGAACTTTTTACCTTTGGGGTATTTAATTTATTGTATTTCATTGACTAAAGTTGTAGAACGCACTTCCGCCAAAAAACAAATTTATATGTGGATTTCAACGATTGTTCCATACTTTTTACAATTAATTTTGATTTGGAGTACACCTTTAGTTTCTGAAACAAAAATTTTAGCCTTTTCTTTAGATGCAAATAATATTTATACACGTGGTGATTTTTGGTTCTATATAATTTACGCGGGAACAATTTATTACATTATTTATGCAGTAACAATTTTAACAATTCATAAAAAAGAATTAGATAGGGGAATTTATTTTACAGTTCTTTCATATATTTTTATGATGGTTATTTCTGTATTATTACAATTATTCTTCCCAAATTTGCTTCTTTTAAGTTTTGGTATTTCGCTTGCAGCAATTATGTTTTCTACGTTCATCCAAAATCCTAAAGCATACGTAGATAATGTTACAGAATTGTTTAATCAAGATGCTTTCTTTAGTTACACAAATGGATTGTACAGACGAAAACAAGAGTTTCTTTGTGTAAGCGTAGTTTTAGATGATACAGTTTTTCTTTCTAACAACTTTGGTATTGATTATTTGAACCAGTTTACAAAAGCAATTGCAGATGCTTTTAAAAACGAAAAAGACTTTAAAAATGCAACTTCATTTTATATTAGACAAGGTCAATATTGTTTAATTTGGAAAAATTACGGTTTCCGTGATGTAGAAAAAATTATTTTTAATTTGCGTGTTTTGTTCAATAGAACATGGACTCCAGAAAATAAACGAATGAAGTTATATTCAAGTATTTGTGTTATTGAATGTCCACAAGATGCAGAAAATGTTGAAGCTTTGATGAAGATGGTAAATCTTGTTGCAGAGGATAGCAAATATAAACAAGGAATTGTTTACGGAAGAAATATAGATTTTGAAAATAAACTTCGTTCTGTAGATATTGAACATTCTTTAAGAAATGCATTGATGGAAAATCGCTTTGAAGTTTATTACCAACCAATTTATTCTACAACAGAAGAAATGTTGATTGGTGCAGAAGCTTTAATTCGTTTCCGTAATTCTGAACAAAATTTGATTTCTCCAGAAGAATTTATTCCTGTTTCAGAACGAACTGGTGATATTTTGCGTATTGGTGAATTTGTTTTTGACTCAGTTTGTAAAATGCTTTCGTTAATTGATGTTGAACAATATGGAATTAAGAAAATCGACATCAATTTGTCTGTTGCTCAATGTATGCAAGATGCTCTTGCAGATAAATTTTCTTCTTTACGCACAATTTATGGAATTCCTGCTTCTATTATTAATCTAGAAATTACAGAAACTGCTGCGGCTCATACACCTGATGTTTTATTAAAGAATATGCAAAAACTTTCTGCAGAAGGAATGGAATTGTCTTTGGATGATTACGGTTCAGGTTATTCAAATATGAATTATCTTCTTACTTTACCTTTTAAAATGGTAAAAATTGACAAAAATATTGTTTGGTCTGCTTATGGCAATCTTCGTACACAAACAGCTTTGTCTGCAACAATCAAGATGATTCATGAACTTGGTATGACAGTTCTTGCTGAAGGTGTAGAAACTCAAGAACAATGTGAATGGTTATCTCAGCTTGGTTGTGATTACTTGCAAGGTTATTATTTTTCTAAACCGCTTAAAAAAGAAGATTTCTTAGATATGATGTTAAAATCTGTAGAAGAACATTCTAGCGAACTAGAATCAATGGAAGACTAGTAAAAAAAAACACCAAAATTGAATTTTTCAATTTTGGTGTTTTTTTTTGTTTAAGTTCTACAATGCTTGAAGAACCCAAACAAAGGTGTGTTTAGTTTTTTAGTAAAACGTACTTTGACTACCTTTATAATTCATTTGCTCTTGCAAAAGATTCATCTAAATTTGGTTTTATATTTTCTCTACCAATTAATTCTGCTGTTCCCATTTTTTCTAATAATAAATATGGTTGTGTATGAATTCCACTTATAATAATTGTGATTTTTTTTCTATCACACGCAGATTTAAATTGTTCCAATGCTTTTATTCCACCCGCATCTAAATAAATCATGTTTTCCATCTGAAGAATAATTGCTTTACAATCGATTTTTGCTTTTTCAATTGCTAATTCAAATTTTCTAACAGTTCCAAAGAATAATGGTCCGTCAATGCGATAAATTAAAACTCCATGTGGAATTTGTGATAATTCATCATTACTAGAAGTTGTAATTCCTCCAACAAGTGTTTCGCGAGAAGATTGAACTTCGCTTACATCAATCATTTTTTTAATAAAGAAGAAAGCAGCAAATCCAAGTCCAACCTCAATTGCAACTGTCAAATCTATAAATACTGTGATTAAGAATGTAATTACCAATACACAAATATCTGATTTTTGACCTTTAAGTAAAGCTCTTACAGAAGGAATTCCTGCCATATTCCATGCAACGCTTACCAAAACAGCTGATAACGCAGCCATTGGAATATAAACTGCTAATTGACCAAGTAGCATCATTATTAAAAGCAAAACAATTGCGTGAATTATACCTGCAACTGGAGTTTTTCCACCATTTTTAATATTTGTTGCAGTTCTTGCAATTGCTCCTGTTGCTGGAATTCCACCAAAAATTGGACTTGCGATATTTGCAATTCCTTGTGCAATAAGTTCTGTGTCAGAATCATGTTGTGTACCAATCATACCGTCAGCAACAACAGCGCTGAGCAAAGATTCAATTGCAGCAAGAACCGCGATAGAAATTGCAGTAGGGAATAATTCTTTTATTAATTCAATATTGAATGAAGGAATTTGAGGAGCTGGCAAAGATGAAGGAATGCTTCCGTATCGACTTCCAATTGTTGCTGTTTCCCAACCAAGTGTGTTTTTTATGATTAAATCAATTACTGTTGCAAGAATAATTACAACAAGTGAGCCTGGGATTTTTTTTGTAAGTTTTGGCCACAAGAAAATAACAATCAAACAAATTGTAGCCATTCCAAAAGAATACCAGTTTATTGTTTGTATGCTTTTTATATAAACAACAATTTTTCCTAAAAAATCGCCTGGCATTTTATCGTATGTTTTACTAAAGAATGTAATTGGAGTTGAAAAATCAGGAACTAAGCCTAAAAAATCTCCAATTTGTCCAGCAGCAATTGTTACTGCAATTCCAGCTGTAAACCCAGTGATAATAGTGTAGGGAATGAATTTTACTAATCCTCCCATTTTAAATACACCGAGCAAAATCAACATGATTCCTGCCATTATTGTTGCAATAACAAGGCCTGAATAACCAAATTTTTGAACAACGCCAAATACAATTACTGCAAAAGCGCCTGTTGGACCACCAATTTGAACGCGACTTCCACCAAAAAACGAAATACAAAATCCAGCAACAATTGCTGTAAAAAGCCCTCGTTCTGGACCAACGCCACTTGCTATTGCAAAAGCGATTGCTAACGGAAGAGCAACAATTCCTACAATTATTCCTGCAATTAAATCATTAAAAAATGTTTTTGTGTTGTAATTTTTTAAAGAGTTGAATAATTCTGGTTTAAACATGATAAAAACCCGCTATAAAAAAAATTGAAAAAAAAAACCACTTAATTTGCATTAAGTGGTTTTATAGGGACCATAGGGATTGAACCTATGACCGTACGGATATGAGCCGTATGCTCTACCAACTGAGCTAGATCCCCACGTGATGTTTTATAATGTATCATCTTCTGGCTTTTGTGTCAATATATCAATGTTAAAAATTTTGGTTTTTATCGCAAAAAAGATGAAGAAATAAATGTTTTTGCATAATCAACTAATTCGTTTAATTGTGCATCTGTATATGGTGTGAGAGAATTATAAGATGAATCTATACAATTTCCTCCTTGGAATTGCGCAAATTGCCATATAGCATCGGATGGAAGCATTTTTGCCATAATTTGTATATCTTCTTTTGTTACAAGGTTCGGAACTAAAACTGTTCTCCATTCTCTGTTTTCTTGTGGGAAATTTGAAATAATTTGAATTGATTTTTTTAAGTTGTTAAAAAAATATTCTTCATTGTTGTAAAACTTAGATTTTGGATTACATAAAATGGTTGCGTATTTTTGTGGGGAAGTTTTTAAATCCATCGCAATAAAATCAGGACACAATTCTGGATTTTGAACAAAATATTCAAGTTCATTTGGTAAAGTTCCGTTTGTGTCTAATTTGATTTTGTAATCTAAACTTTTTGCTTTTTTTATTATTAAAGGAGTGTAGGGATTTAGTAAAGGTTCTCCGCCACTTATAACAAGTCCTGATAAAATCCCTTGGCGTTTTTCTAAATGTGAAAATAATTCTTGAATTGTATTTAAAGATGAAGTTTCTTCGTTTTTATTGCCTAAAACCAATTCAGTGTTGTAACAATATGGACAGCGAAGATTACATCCTTTTAGAAAAAAAGAACCTGCAACTCTTCCTGGAAAATCAACACAAGTTGTTTTTACAAGAACGCCTGCAGGTTCGTTTAATGATAATTCAATCATTTTTATTAAAGAACAGCCACTTTATTAAAAACAGCTTCTAATTCTTCTACGTTATGACAACGTGCTGTTTCGATGCCTTCTTTGCTATAAAAGATTACTGTTGGAGAAGCAAAAATTCCTTTTTTTGCAGCTTCTGCAAGACCTTCTTCTGTATCAACATCAATAGAACGACCTGCCATATCTAAATTAGCCATAAAATCTTTTACAGGAGGACAATTTGGACAAGTTTTACGTGTAAACATTTCGTAAGTTACAGCTTCAAGGTTTTCTACTGTTTTTTCTACTTGAGCTGGTTTCTTTTCGCAAGCACAAGTTGTATCTGCTTCTGTAATATCATAAAGTTTACTGTCTTCTATAGAGAACATCTTGCGATGTTTAAATTCATCTGATTTACCCTTGTTCCAGTTTTTAACTGCTCTGTAATAACCTACAATTCTTGCATAAACTTCAGTTTCTGAGCCCTGAACGTTTTCCAAAGCTGCTTTTGTTCCTGCAATTTCTTGTTCGATTTGTTCTAAAGTTCTTTCCATAGTTTTTATCCTCCCTAGATTTTTGTAATGATTACAAAGTTGTATTTATTACTTATAACTTAAGTATATTTATATATCGGTTTATTGTCAATAAACTTAACACTAAATATAGTGATTTTTTTAATATTTTTTTTATAAAAACACTATATTTAGTTATTTATTTTATTTGTTTTTTGAAAGAATCTTTTCTTTTTCTGCTTGCAAAGATTCTAATTTAGACATAAGTTCTCTTTCTCTTTCTGCCTTACATTTTGGACATTCAAATTGTTCTCCAGGTAAATATCCGTGGATTCTACAAATTGAATATGTTGGCGAGATTGTAAAGAAAGGAATTCTATATCTTGAAGAAATTGTACGAACTAAATCGCTACAAGCTTTCCAATCTTTTAGAGCTTCTCCCATAAATACGTGGAACATTGTACCACCTGTATATTTTGTTTGGAGTGCTTCTTGATGATCAAGAGCTTCAAATACATCACTTGTGAAATCAACTGGAAGTTGAGATGAGTTTGTATAGAATGGTTCTTTTACACCACTTGTGATGATATCTGGATATTGTTCTACGTCGTGGCGAGCAAGACGATATGATGTAGATTCAGCTGGAGTTGCTTCCAAGTTGAATAAATCACCAGTTTGTTCCTGATAATCTTGCATTCTTTCGCGCATGTGAGAAAGAACTTTTTCTGCAAAAGCTTTTCCTTCTGGTGTAGAAATGTCCTTATTCAAGAAGTTTAGACAACATTCGTTCATACCACACAAACCGATTGTGTTGAAGTGGTTTGTTAATGTTTTTAAGTATCTTCTTGTATAAGGGAATAATCCACCGTCGTATAATCTTTGAATAACTTTACGTTTTGCACAAAGACTTTCTTTTGCTAAATCCATCAAATAATCCAAACGTTTGAAGAATTCTGCTTCGTTGTTTGCTAAATAACCGATTTGTGGCAAGTTGATTGTAACTACACCTAAAGAACCTGTGAATTCATCGGCACCAAAGAGACCGCCACCGCGACGACGAAGTTCACGTTTGTCTAATTGTAAGCGACAACACATTGAGCGAACGTCAGAAGGATTTAAATCTGAATTAACAAAGTTTTGGAAGTTTGGTGTTCCGTATTGAGCAGTCATTTCAAATAATAATTTAGAGTTTTCGCTAGACCAATCAAAATCTCTTGTAATGTTGTAAGTTGGAATAGGGTAGGCAAATCCTCTACCTGCTGCATCACCTTCAATCATCAACTGAATGAATACTTTATTCAAGATATCCATTTCTTTTTGACAATCGCCATAAGTAAAGTCTTGTTCTTTACCACCAACGATTGCTTTTTTATTTTTAAGATCATCTGGACAAACCCAGTCTAATGTGATGTTTGTAAATGGCGCTTGTGAACCCCAACGACTTGGAGTATTTACACCATAAATAAAACTTTGAATACATTGGCGAACTTGTTTTTCGTTCAACTTATCTTTTCTGATAAATGGTGCCAAATATGTATCAAAAGAACTGAATGCTTGAGCACCAGCCCATTCGTTTTGCATAATTCCAAGGAAGTTTACAATTTGATTTACGAGTGTAGAAAGGTGAGTTGCTGGAGTTGATGTAATTTTATCAGGAACCCCGCCCAAACCTTCTGCAATAAGTTGGCGCAAAGACCAACCTGCACAATATCCAGAGAACATAGACAAATCGTGGATATGGAATGCACAAGTTTTGTGTGCTTCTGCTACTTCTTTTGAATAAATATTATTTAGCCAATAGTTTGCTGTGATTGTACCTGAGTTGTGAAGAATTAATCCACCAAGAGAGAAATTTACGTTTGCGTTTTCGTTTACACGCCAGTCGCTCTGTCCAAGGTATCCATCCATTGTTTTGTTGATGTCAACCATAAGATTTTTTGCATCACGAACAGCTTCGTGTCTTGCGCGGTAAAGAATGTATGCTTTTGCAACTTCAACTTCTTTGTTTTCAATAAGAACACTTTCTACAATGTCCTGAATCTCTTCAATTGCAGGAATAGAATGAGCTCTGTTTCCAGCTAACTGAAGTCTGAGTTTTTCTTCTACCATGTCAGTTAAAGCAGTTGCTTTGTTTGAGTCGTGTTGCTTTTGAACAGCATAAATTGCTTTTTCGATAGCTTTTTCGATTTTTGTTCTATCGTAATCAGCGATTTCCCCTGAACGTTTTACAACATGTTTCAAAAATCCTTGTGTTTCGGTATCAGAGCTAGTTCCTAAAAAACTTCTCCATTCTGGAAAAATAGATTGGTCACCCATTTTTAATTCCCCTCTTTCTCGCAATATTTTATTTCATTAATAAATTGTTCCAAACTTTCAAATTTCTTATAAACAGAAGCAAATCTGATATAAGCAACTTTGTCGAGAGAGTACAACTTTTCAAGAACAATTTCTCCAAGGTCATTAGTTGAAATCTCTCTGTTTTCTCTACCTTTTTTGATAGCCAAATCTTCAATATCTATGGAAATCTGTGCTATTTGGCTAGAAGAAAAAGGACGCTTTTCAAAAGCTCGTTCAATTCCTCTTTCTAGCTTAGCTCTGTCAAAAGGTTGTCTTCTACCATCACGTTTTACTAACATAAAAGGTTTTTCATCCAGACGTTCAAAACTTGTAAAGCGATAACCACAAGAAATACATTCTCGTCTTCTTCTAATGCTTTCTCCGTTTAACATAGTTCTAGATTCGATAACTTTGTCATCTAAACTTCCACAGTAAGGACAGCGCATTTATTCACCTTTTATAGATTTTATATATAGTGTTGATTTGTGACTTTTTTATATAATATAACACTAGATATGATAAAGCAATAGTAAAAGGGTGAAAAAAGTTTAAATTATGAAAACTTTTTTTCTTGACAAAAAATGAATTCTAAGAATTTAAAAATTACTTCTTTTTCTTTTTTTTACTTAATTTTTTATTCTTCTTATGTTTCTTTCCAAGTTTGATTTTTCTTGCGGAAGGGATGTAATCAGTTGGTGAGAAAACAAAAAAGTTATAAATGCAAAGACATAATACAAGGAAAATAAGTGAATATGGTAACCAATTTCCTAAAGTTGCGTAGGTCGTCATTGTTCTTTTAAAAATTGGAACATCGAATGCTAAAGCTGATTCTTGGAATAAAGGTTGGTCTGCAACGATTTTTCCTGTTGGTAAAACAACTACAGAATATCCTGCGTTTGCAGAACGTACTAATGTTGTTCGATATTCAATAGCTTTGTAAGAAGCTATAACAAAGTGTTGGTATTCGCTAGATTTTTTTAATGACCAAGAATCGTCTGTAATGTTCATAAATAATTCTGCCCCGTTTAAGAAAAGAGGGCGCATAACATCAGTAAAAGCATCGTCAAAGCAAATAGGAGTTGCAATTCTTACAGTTGGTTTTGCTTCTTCTGCTTTTTTTTGGTTTTCAAAAGATTGGGATAAATCAATTACATTTACTTTTTCTAATTGTCGCTCTGTTGCGTAACTACAAGGAATATCAAAATATGTAAGTTGTTCTCCTTGAGCCCAGCCTGCAGAAATTCCTACAATATCTGTGACGAATTTTTTTATAACAGGATTATTCATTCCTGGAATAGATTCTGCAAAAGGAACAAGGTGAAGTTTTCCGTACATTCCTCTGAAGTTACCTTTATTATCAAACATCAGTGCGGAATTAAAATATTTGGGATTTTCACCATCTTTTTTATAAGAACCACCTGCTAATAACGGTGTATCAATTTCTTTTATAAAAGGAATAAGAGGTTTTTCATCTGGCCAATCTTGATAGTATTTATAATATTTTGGAAAATAGTATTGTAAACTTCCTTCGCTCCAAATAACAAATTCGGGCTTTTTATTTTGTTGTTTTAATTCCTCTATTTTTTCCAAAGTTAGTCTTTGAGATGTTAAGATTGCTTCTCTGTCAGAACTGTTTTTCCAAGGATCAGAATTTTGCTGAACCATTATTGTTGTAAGTGTTTTTTGTGGAATGAGTTCTTTATTATATTGAATAATTCCATAAACAAGGGCAAATATAAGTAAAATGCTTACAGTTTTTGAAACTTGAATTAGTGAAGAATACAAAGATTTTTTTATAACAGGTTTTTGTGCAAAATATAGAAGAATTAATTCTGCAAAAATGGCATTTATACAACAAATTAAAAATGTAATTCCGTAAGTTCCTGTTATTGCTGAAAGTTGCATTAAAATTGGCCATTTAAAAATCGTGCTAGGAATTGTTCCCCAAGGATAACCCAAAAATCCTGTAGATTTTACCCATTCATAAATTGTATAAATGCTTGCAAAATATAAAACTCTAAATGAAGCTTTATTTGTTCTGTTTTCTTTTAATGAAAAGATAATTAATTCATTTTGATTGATTTTTATAAAGCCCATGTACATAACAACAAATACAAGGCCACCAATCAATCCTGTGCCAAATGCAGAGGCTCCTAATGTAAAAGCTGCAAAATCTTTAAAAAATGCAAGCCAGAAACTTGAACAAAGGTGTGTTGTTGTTGTTTGAATTACACCAATCCAAAAAGCATCTTTATAATTTCTACATATTCTAAACGCAAAATAAAGGGGAATTAACGCAAATAATGATAAAAAAGGCATTCCTAAAAGGTAAAATTCATTTGGTATAGCTAGTGAAAGTATGAGACCTGAAAAAACTGAATAAAAAACTTGTAAAATCGATATCATTATATTATTATTTAATAGTGTTATTTTGAAATATACAATTGATATGTATAAAATTCAATAAAATTATATTGTATAAATAAGAATTTATAAAGTAAACGAGGGGTTATCCGAATACAATGAAAGCTATCAACGATGCACATTTTCAAGAATATGAGGTTAAACCTGAAATTGTTTCAACTGCACCTGGTAGATTTCACCTTATTGGGGAACATTCATGGTTTTTCAAAGATAAAACTCTTTCAATGGCAATAAATATTCCAGTTTATGTTTCAGTTTCAAAGAGAGAAGATTCAGTTTTAAAGTTTTATTTTCATCAGTTGTCAGACAGAAAAAAAGCGAATATCAATTCATTAAAATACAAAAAAGAAGATAAATGGGCTAATGCAGTAAAAGCTATTGTTTATGGGTTTACATCTGGTGGATTTACACTTGGTGGAATGGATATAACAATTTATGCAGAAGTTCTTCCTTCTGCAGGTTTTGGAATTACTACTGCGATTAAAGTTGCTTGTGCTGTTGCAATTAGAAAAGTTTACGACGTTCCTTGTTCTGATATGGAATTATTACAAGTTGTTGAACGTGGAAACAGACGCTTTTTACAAACAAACAATTATATTGCAGATACATACACGGCTTTATTTGCAAAAAAAGGCAATTTATTAGTAACAGACCATTCCAAAAATGCTTGGGAATATGTTCCTTTTGATTTTAAGAATAAGAAGATTTTATTGACAGATACAAATGTTCCTAGAGTTTCTGTATGGAATGAAGAAACTTTATTTGAACCTCAATACGCATTGTTATTGGGAGATTTAAGGGAACATAAACCAAATATTTTTGGAAAATGGCAATATATTAATAATGTTACAGATATAAACGAAACTCTTTCTGCTGTAAGTGAAGATACAAGAAGAAAACTTTTGTGTATCATGCGTGAACATGGTGATGTTTTGGATGCAATAGATGGTGTTTCTAAAGGCGATTTTTATAAATTTGCCCGTTCTGTAAATCATAGTCACGAAAGTATGCGTGATTTATATAATATTTCATGTCCAGAAATCGATTGGATTTTAAAACGTGTTGGTGAATTAGAACCAAATTTGGAAATGATTACTAATCCTGTTACTTGTGGAAGAATTACTGGCAAAGGTTTTGGTAGATGTTTGTATTCTGTTGTTCGTGAAAGTGACGTAGAAAATTTCAAAAAGAAACTTGTTGAATTTGAAAAGATTTTTGGATTTAAGACAGCGTGTTATGAAGTAGAAGCTTCTGATGGAGCTAGAGTTTTAAATGAACTTATTTAAGTCGGTGAATAAATGAATTTACTTCTAACCAATGACGATGGTTTTGACTCGGTAGGAATCAAAGTTTTAGCAAATCGATTATCTAAAGAACATAATGTTTTTATTGTAGCGCCAAGTTCTAATAGGTCTGCTGTTTCTCATTGTATTACAATGTTTCATCCGTTAACTATTAAGAAAGAAGGTGAAAATGTTTGGTCTTGTTCAGGTTATCCTTCTGATTGTGTAGTTACAGCCTTAAAAAGTTCCTTGCTTGATAAAAAAATTGATGCAGTAATTTCAGGAATTAATATTGGTTCAAATCTTGGAACAGATATTGTTTATTCAGGAACTTGTGCGGCAGCTAGACAAGGTGTGTTTTACGGAGTTCCTTCCATTGCGTTAAGTTTGGAACCAACAAATTGGACTTTGGATGATATAAAAAACAAAAGAGCAGATAAACTCAAATTTGATGCGCTTGCAGATTTTGTTGCTAAAAATTTGGAAAAATTAATTTCACTTTCTAAGACGAATCATCCTCGTATTTTTGTGAATGTAAATGCAGCTTCGTTAGATGTGTATAAAGGTGTAAAAATTTCTACAGAATTAAGTGTAAGAGAATATAAAGACAGCGTAAAAATAGAAGAAGATTCTGAATTTTCGTATAAATCAACTTTTTGTACAGAAGGAACTGAAACAAAAAAAACATGTAAAAATGATTTTGGAATATGCCAGGATGAATTTATTTCTATTTCGCAAGTTTTTGCTGACCCTATGTGTGCAGATTTAGTGGACTGTATTGAGTTTTCGTTGTAGAATATATGTATAAATTTTCTGAAGATGGGTGGGAATAATTGACAGAAAACGTTTTATTGCAAGGAATCCAATTTTATAAAGATAAACAATACTCAGATGCGTTGGCATTTTTTTTGGCTTTACCAGCTGATTGCGGGGCCGACAAAATTGAAATTGCTTACTATCTAGGCTTGTGTTTTGCAAAATTAGAAAAATATGAAGATGCGTTATTATATTTAGAACAAGTTGTTACTTCGGGAACAAATATTGATAGAGTTTTGCAATGTAGATATCTTCTTGCAATTATTTATGCTTTATCAGGTAGAAAACGTCTTGCAGATTTTGAATTAAATAAATTATTAGAAACTGGTTATAAATCTGCGTCTGTTTGCGCTTCTATTGCATATATTGCGTGGGAACAAAACGATACTGCAAAATGTTTAGATTATTACGAAAAATCATTAAAACGAGATCCTGAAAATGTTACATCTTTAAACGGACTTGGTTATGTTTTAGCGTGCCAAGATAAAGATTTAACAAAAGCGCTTTCTTTATGTAAAAAAGCAGTTGATTCATCACCTAATTCTGCAGCTTGTTTAGATTCTTTAGGTTGGGTTTATTACAAATTAGGACTTTTTGAAGATGCAAAAAAATATCTTTCAAAAGCAATTGCTTTAGATAAAGATAATAGCGTGATAGCAGAACACATAAAACTCGTTTCTATGGCAGGAATGAAAAAATGAAAAATAGAATTTTAAAGTTTGTTATTTTTATAATCTTTTCACTTTGTTTAAATGCTCAAACAACAACTGATTCAGCTGGTTTAAAAGTTCCTGACGATAGAATCAGAAGTAGTGACGAAGGTTTTGCTGCTGTAGAATTTAGGCGTGGTGTTCAAGCGTATTACAAAGGTGCTTTTAATGAGGCTATCATGCAATTTGAAAAAGCGCTTTCTTATTTACCAAATGATAATTTAATTTTAGATTGGCTTGGAAAATCATACTACAAAGCAGGGATGGAAGGTTCGGCTTTATCGTATTGGAATTCTGCGCTAGATAATGGATATGGCGGACTTTTACTACAAAATAAAGTTGAAATTGTAAGAGAAAGACGTGTTACTGGCGATTCTTCTTACAAAAATATGCGCTTGTCTGAAGCTGGAAGTTTTTCGGGGCAAAAAGAAGATCAACTTATTTTTAGTGGACCAATTTCTGTTTTACCAAATAACGACGGAACTTTTTGGGTTGTAAGTTATACTTCAAATGAATTGCTTTTACTTAATCAAAATGGATTTATAATAAATAGAGTTTCTGGTCCGCTAAATGGTTTTGATAGACCAATTGATGTAATTCGCTTAAAAGATAAAAATCTTCTTGTGAGCGAAAGCGCTGGTGACAGACTTGCTTTATTAGATTCTAAAGGAAAATTCATCAAATATATTGGCGAAAAAGGACGTTCTCTTGGGCAAATTGTTGGACCTCAATATTTGGCGCAAGATTCACTAGAAAGAATTTACGTTACTGATTACGGAAACAGACGCGTAAATGTTTTTGATAAAGATGGAACTCCATTGTTCTTTTTTGGAAATAAAAAAAGTGATTTTGATGGACTAAAAGCTCCAACCGGAATTGCAATTATAAACGAAAGTGTTTTTGTTGCTGATGAAGTTTATGGTTGTATTTTTGAATTTGACAGAGCAGGGAACTTTATTCGGGAATTAGTAGAAAAAAACACTTTTTCAAAACCTGAATCAATCAAAATTTGGGGTGAAGATTTAGTTGTTTGTGATAAAAATAAGATTTTATCTGTTGATTCTCAAACAGGTTCTGTTTTTGAATATGTTAGAACGGGAAATGCACCTTCAAGAGTGACTGTGGCAAGTCCTGATGTAAATGGAAATCTTCTTGCAACTGATATAGTGTCTAATGAAGTATACGTTATGTCAAAAATTCAAGAGTTAGTTGGTGGACTTTTTGTTCAAATTGAACATGTTGATTCATCAAAATTCCCAAATGTTACAGTTGAATTAAAAGTAGAAAATAGACATAGACAACCTGTTGTTGGTTTACAAGAAAACAATTTTTATATTACAGAAAACAATCGTCCTGTTTCTCACTTAAAATATATTGGTAGTGCTGCAAACAATAAAGATGCTGATATTACAATCATTATTGATAATTCAAATGATTCGTTGCTTTATGCAGAACAAATTGAAATTGCAGTAAAAGAAATTGTTGCAAAAATGTCACCAACAAGTGTTTTGCGTGTAATTTCGGCAGGAGCAATTCCTGTTTTGGAATACGTGGGAAATCCTGACGGTTGTAGAAACTTTTCTGTTGCGGCTCTTAAAAATAAACCAAGTGATTATTCGGCTGTAGATTTATCTTTACGACTTGCTTGTAATGAATTGATAAATGGTGCAAAAAAACGTTCCATTGTTATGATTTCAAATGGTGAAGTAGATTTTACAGCGTTTGAAAAATATAATCTTTCTGAATTAACTTGTTATATGTCAAATAATTCCATTGGATTTAATTTTATTCAAACAGTACAATCGGCTGTTTCTGATGAATTTAATTATCTTTTGGAAAATACAACTGGTGATTCATATTACGTGTTTAGACCAGAAGGACTTGCTGAAATTGTAGAAAATATCGTTGAT
The DNA here is from genome assembly GCA_015061465.1 of Treponema bryantii. Lineage (GTDB taxonomy): Bacteria > Spirochaetota > Spirochaetia > Treponematales > Treponemataceae > Treponema_D > Treponema_D bryantii_D. The sequence goes on from SUWN01000018.1 coordinate 22,686, forward strand.
GCGCCACAAGGTGTTTATCAATTGTCTTACGTTTCTACATTACCAACAAATTTTGGAGAAAATTATCTTCCGTTAGAAACTGAAGTTTATTTATTAAATAGAAGCGGGCGTGACGAAAGCGGTTATTTTGCTCCATTGCAATAGTTCAGTTTGTTTTTTTTAGAAAGAAATTTTGCCACCGAGGTCTAAAATGATTCCGATGGAATTTACCTTTGAACTTTCTGTGGCAAAAATCGTGCCAATTCCACTTGTGATTGTGTAATTTTGTAAAAAGTTGAACTCTGTTGAATGTAAATATTCGTAATTCTGAGTTAGAATTTTTTCTTGATATGAAAAATCTATGTTCAAAGAATCTTTTCTTGTAATATTAAATTTTGTTTGATTGATTTTTTCCCAGAAAATTCCAAGTAATGAAAGAATTGGACTTGAAGACGCGCTTCTTGAATAAATGGATGTAAATCTAAGTTGCCATTCATAATCATTTTGAATTGAAAAATCATTTGCCAAAGTAAGGGCTGAATTTTGATTTATGTAAAATAAAATTGAAGCGTAATACGAAAGAGAATATGAAAAATCATCAGTCGGTTTTGTTGGAATTTTAAAAATACTTATTAATGAAGACGAAATTTCTTCTTGTTTGTACCAATCAAAAAGTTTGATTTTGCTATTTTCGCCAAATAAATTAACTAGTAAAGATGAAAGTGTACATTTTATTTGATAAATATCATTTGTGTTTTCGCCAGAAGTTATATCTCTTGCAAAAGCTAACGCAACTGAAGATGGTAAAATATCCATAAATGAATTAAACAATTTTCTATTCCATGATAATTCGTAAAGTGCTGAATAAAAATTTGTTTGAGTTGGATTTGTCCAAATTTCTTTTGTTAAATCTTTACTGAATAAATCGTAAAAAGGAAGTGATGAGTAAATCCATTTTTTTTGATTGAAAGATTCAAATAATTTTTTACTATCATCAATGTAATTTTTTGTGTTTACAGAATATTCAATTCCGCCGCCAATTTTTTGGTACAAAATATTAAATGAATTGTCTTTTATTGCAAACGGAAAACTAAATGATAATTTTGTTGTATCTGTAAAATCATTCAAAATATCAGTTTTATATTGTCCAAGCAAATTGTAAGAAATTGTCGGTGTAAAAGACGATTCTCCAAATTTTGTAAAAATTGTTGCAAGATAATTCACGTTTCTTACCAAAGCATTTTGCAAACCTGTAGAAAATGAAAGTTTGGAAATATCTTCAAAATTACTAAAATAAGTTTGTGTTGAAAGATTTTTTATTAAATTTTGGTTTGCGTCAATTTGTGAATTAAAAATAATTTGAATTGGATTTGTGATGATAGAAAAATCCATTTTTCCTTGCAAAGTTTGGTTTTGTTTAAATTGATTTTGCTCAGCGTCAGTTTGTAAAGATAACGCAAAAGGAAAGTTATAATTTGCAAAATCAATTTTTAAGAAATTCGTGTTATCAAAAATTAATTCGTTTGGTGAATATCTATATTCTGTGTTGAAATCAACAAAATTGAACAATTTTTTGCTTGATTTGATTTGATGGCCAGCGGAAATTATTTGAAGTTGTTTTTGTTCTTCTGGAATAAACGCGGTTCCTGCATCAAAAGCAACGTCAATATCGGCAAAAGTAAATGATGTTTGTAAAATTGCGTCTATATTTGTGTCCATTTTTTGTGAATTATTAATTTTTGTAAAAATACTTTGAGTTGAATCAAAAGAAGCATTTACATTTTTTAATAATTCATAATTTTTTATTTTGATAATTGCGTCTTGATTTTTATATTCAGTTTGAAAATTATTTTTTGCAACAAAAGATGATTCTGGTTGTGATAAATACAAATTATCTAAAACAATTTCACCTGAATTAATAAATTCGTTTTGATAAAGTGTAGAAAAACTAACAACTTGTTTTACGATATTTGTGTTTTTGTTTATTTTTAATGAAAAATTCTCTTTTTGTAGAGGGGTTTTATTTAAATAAACCTGATTTTCTTCCAAATTGATTGTCAAAGTATTCCAATTGTTGTTTTGGAGGAGCAACGGAACAATTTGAGAATTGATTTTTAATTCTAAAGATGGAGTTTTAAAATCATCAGAAATTAAAGAAAAAATTAAAAAGTCGCTATTGTTTGTATAAATATTTGAAATTGTGCTTTTTATTTCAAATTTAAAATCAAAATTAATTTCTTTGTACGAAGAAAAATCTACTTTGTCAAAATAAATGGAAGATGTGATGTAAGATTCATTTTGCAAAATATCTTTGTTTATACTGTTCCAATTGATTTTTGTTGCATAATTTTCATTTTGTAAGAATTTTTTTGCGTTTGGAGAATCGTTACTTTGAATAATTCTAGATGTAACATTTAACGATGGATTTGCTTGTACATCTTGTCCTTGAATTACGCATTCGTATGGACCAACGTAAATAATTCCATTTGAATCTTGAATTGTATTTTTATTTTTTACAACAATGAGTCTTGCATCATAATTTGAAATTAATTTTGCTTGAGTTGTTTTGTTGATTTTTACTTTGATTGTTTGCCATTCTTTGTTATTTACATCAAGTGGAAGTAAAACTTCTGAACTTGAAGAAGTGATTTCCCAAGTTGGTAAAAATGAATCTTCACCGTAGAATTCTGTGCTTGCGTTATTTCCTAATTGTAAAAAAACTTTGTAACCTTGTAGCGAAGTTTCTTTTGGAATTTGAAGAGCAAGTTCAAATTCGCTAGAATTTTTTAATAAATCACCTTTTGCTAATTTAATATCAACGCTTGCCCACGCAAAATCATTTAATGAGGCAAAATCCCATTCAAGAGGAATCTTATATCCTGTGATAAATGAATCTTGAATTCCGCCATAATTTTTTATAGTTCCGTTGTTTGATTTTTTTAAATCAATTCCAAAATTTGTTAAATTTGGTGTTACATTCGTTGTAAAACCTGCTTGTGAAGATAAATAATAAGTTCTAGAACCAAAAATATTTGCATCGTTTACAAGAAGATTTTTGGAAAGTGTTGGAGAATCTACTGCAATGGAAGTTTTGTTTGAAACTGAAAAATAATCTTTGTTGTAAGAAATTCCTGCATTTAGAGAAACAAATCCGTTTGACTCAAGTGTGTTTTGCGAATATGTTGAATCAAAGCTAAGAGGTAATCGGGTAGTCAAAGAAATATCGGTTTGAAGATGGGGATTGATGTTGTATAAAAATCCAAGCCCTGCGACAAAAGCTCCTTGTTGAATATTGTTGCTTTCTTCTTGCCAAACAATATAAATTTTGTCAGTTTGTTCTACAGTTGAAGCCAAAGTGATAAATCCACTTGCGCTATCGTAAGAAAAATTGTTTTGTTTAATTCCGTTTTTATAAACAACGATAGAACCTTGGACAGCAGTTGTTCCAATGTACAAATTGTTTACAGGTGAATAAGTTCGTAACAAGATAGATAAATCATCAACTGAATTTTTTGTTAAATAAATAAACGGGTTTGAATCTGCAAATGGATAACGAACAGCCGGTTCAGTGTATGATGAATCATCTTGTAAAAGATTTATAACTTGTGCATATAAATGTGAATCGTAAAAAAAGTTATTTTGCGAAAATAAAAAGTCTGTATTCTCGGTTACAATTTTATAATCAGTTGAAATTGAATCTGACGAATTATGAATTACAAAAACGTCGCCTTCAGTTTTAATTCCACAATCATAAAGATTTGCGTTCATAAAAGGTGAAAATCCTTGTGAAGACTGAACAACTAAAGCTTCTGAATCTGAAATCTTTGTTTTTAGTTCATAAGAAAATTCTGTTAAATCAATCTGATAATTCGTACTAAAAAGAGACTGAATCTTTCCTAAATAAGAATTTGGATTATTGTAGGAACCGATGTAATTGATGATTGAATCAACGTGGTTTTGATTTTTAAAAGTAATTAAAATTTCTGGAATCTTAGAATCATTTTGTAAGTTTTGAACATCTTGCGATAAAATAATTTGGTTTTTAAGAGGAATCAATAAATATTGAGATGTTGCTAATTTTATAAAACGTTTTCCATTTTCAGAAATAAAAGTTCCATTTACAGATTCAACATAAATATCTTGTATAGAAGATAAATCAGATGCTTGTGGCAAAATAAAACTTTTGCTGTACAAAAAAGAGGTGAGTGGAATTTTTGTGTCAGTTACGCTATTCATTCCGTAAAAAGTTGCGTCTTGTGTTGTTGTCATATCGTATCTAAGAACAAAATCACCTTGCCATTTATTGTTTGTTTTGTCCAAAAATTGCAAATAAATTCCTGGTGCTTGATTTTGTCCGCCCGAAATTCCATAACCTAATTTGTCTGCGGAATAGATTTGTGGAAAAACGATATTTCTGTTGGAAAACATAAATTTATTCAGTGCATTTTTTCCGTTGTAACCGAGCGTAAATGTGTTTTTATTAAATTTTTCTGCAAACTCAACTTCAAAAAATATTAAATCATTTAATGTGATAATTGCCGATAAATCAACTTCTTGCTTAAAAATTGGAACGCCGGCGGAAAAATATAAAGGCGTGTTTTTTCCAAAAGTTGCAAGAAATGATGAAGAAAAATCAGCTAGCCAAAATCCAGAAATTGAAACATCCAAAGCAGAAGAAGAATCTCTCCACAAAAATAATGATGATAAATCTTGTTCATTTTGCGCATTTTGTAATGAATCTGGTAAATTTGCCGCAGCTCCTTGCACAGTCGTTTGATTAATATTTTGTGCAAACAGATTAATTTGAGATAAAAAAATGAATAAAATAAAATAAATTTTACAAAAATTAGATTTCATTTTTTTAAGCCTTGATTCAATAATCGTGCTTTTTGAACCTTTATTTCAGGATGTTTTTTTTCTAACGATAAAATCGCTTTTTCTACAGCATACTTTTTATTATCAGAAGTTTCAAATAAATCTTGCTGAATTGGGCGTTCTTCTTTTTCGATATTTTCTAAACCAACACCGAGCAAACGAATTCCGCGATTAATTTCGTATTTTTTTTCAAAAATCTTTTTTGCCAGCGAATAAAATGAATCTACGGTAATAATATTGTATTCGATTGTTTCTTGAATTGAAACTGTTGAAAAATCTTCATAACGAATTTTTACCATTACTGTTCTAGAAAATCCACCTTCCCGCAACAATCTGAACATTACAGTTTGAACTAATTCTAAAAGATATGTTTCTGCTGTATAAATGTCACGCACATCGTAAGGAAAAGTTGTTTCAGCACTGATAGAATGACTTTTTGTTTTTCTATCAAATTTTTCACCTTCAATTCCTCTTACAACGTTATATAAAAAAGTTCCTGTTGAATTTCCGCAAATAAATTTAAGGGATTCAATGCTTTTTTCCAAAACGTCGCGTGGAGTATTTATTCCACATTTATTTAATGTTTCTAAAGTTTTATTTCCTACGCCCCAGATTTTTTTTAATGGAAGATTTAAGATGAAATTCTGTTCTTCGCCTGGTTTTACCATAAAAAATCCGTCTGGTTTATTTATATCAGAAGCAAGTTTTGCAAAATATTTAGAAGGCGCACATCCTACAGAAACTGTAAGTCCAATTTGCTCTTTAATGATTTTTTTTATTTTAAATGCAATTTCTTCTGGCTTTCCAAATAAATCTTCAGTTCCAGAAATATCAATGAACGCTTCATCAATTGACATTTGGTCTACATCTGGCGAAAAATCTTTAAAAATATTCATTATTTTGTAAGAAATTTCGGAATAGCGTTCCATGCGGCCGCGTAAATAAATTCCGTTTGGGCAAAGTTTATATGCCTGAAAAATCGGCATGGCAGAATGAACACCATATTTACGCGCTTCGTAGGATGCGGTTGAAACAACGCTTCTTTTATCTTCTGGTTTTCCGCCAACAATGACAGGTTTTCCTTTTAATTCGGGATTATCTAATTGTTCTACAGAAGCAAAAAATGCATCTAAATCAACGTGAAGGTACCATTTTTGAATCATAACTGACCTTCAACTAAAATATTTTTTGTTTGTGTAAAATAAAAGTTTTGTTCTTCATCCCAAAAGACTGCGGTTACATTAAGCGATGATGAAGAAGTTTTATTTGTTCCGTAACTAAAACTCATTTTTGTTGGAGGATTTGCTGGAATTAAAAATGAAACTGAGTTTGAATTTTTGATTCTATAATCGTTATCTGAATATAAAACTGGTGTAGACATAATTGAATCAACATTAAAATTACAAATTACAGGTTCTTCTCCCAATTCAATTTGTACAGTTCTGATTGCTTCATCAAAAATAATTTCGTCTTTGTATGTAATTTGAATTAATGAATTATCATCTTCTGCTGGAGGAATCTGACGTAATGACTGAATTTCAGTTTGTTTTTTAAATAAAGTATTGCTTAAAACTGAAAATGAAATAATTAAAATAACAAAAGAAACAAAAACCGTTAAAGATGATTTTTTTATTGTAAAATCTTTTTTTTCAACTTTTGTATAGATTCTAAACCAAATTAAATTAAGAGGTAACAAAATAAACGAAAAAATTAGTGGAAGCGATTTTGTATTCAGTAAAATAAATTTTAAAAGCGTTTCTGATGAATTGTTGTAAATCTTGTAAATACAAGGAATGTACATAAAAACAATCAATGCATAAATTATAATGTGCCAAATGCTTTTTCTAAAAATTGTGCAAAGAACAGAAAGGGCATAAAAAACTAAAAACAATGGAAATAATGAAACGTCGATAAACGTAAATAAAATTAGATTTACAAGAGAAGAAATCATTACTAAAAAGTCTATAGACCGTTCGCTATAAATTTTATGGAATTTTACTTCAAGTGTATAAATTATAGAAATAATTATAAAATTTATAGAAATTTGTAGAATTGGAAGATTAAAAACGTGTGTTTGAATATCAAAAATGCGATGAAATAATAAATAAAGACCTTTCCCAAGTAAAAAACTAAGCGTTGTTATTAAAATTGTTGCAGGAATTACATACCAGTTTTTTCTTAATTCAAGCCAAGCTTCATGTTGGATTGTAGAATTAATAAAGCCCAAACAAAATACGAATATAAAACTTAAAAATATACAAATCAAAATTAATCTGATTATATCAAATTCTGAAAGCCAAATATTTCTGCCCCAAAAGTTTACCATTACGGAATGCTGGTCCCAAAAGTTTTTTTCAAGTGGATAAAAGTTTTGTAAAAAATTTTCCAAAACTTTTTCAGCCTTAAATTGTTCTTCTAAAGGCAAATTAAAATTTGCAGTAATACACGGAATATCGTTTATTAAAAAATATCCACTTACTCTGTCATCATTAAATCGGTATTTAGAAAATTGACTTATGTAAAAAAGAGGAATTGCTTGATTTATTTCCTGACTTTTATAAGCGTTGTAGGTATTTTTTATTAGCCAAGAAGGAGCTGAAATTCCCAAACTTCCAGTTACAACTGAATTTTCTGTAGAATATAAATTGATATTTAAAGCAACGTTATTATCTGTTGAAGACAATGATTTTGCGTAAACTTCAGAACCATAAACTAAATTTCTACTTACAAAATGTTGGGATTCACCGTAAGCAATCAAAATAAAGATGTTATAATCAAAATTATTTTGGTTGATATATTTAGAAAGTTCCACGATATAATCTTTATTTTTTAGAATTTCTTCTAGTTTAAAACAAAGCGTTAAATTATTGGAAGTTTTTTGTTGTGTAGAAGGAAATGATAAAATTATATTGTATGGAAAATTATTTGTTCCGCCATTTATAATTGATTGTGAATAAGGGGAAAGTCCTTTTTTGGAAAGGTAAGAAAAAACTTGATTGCATAAATCCTCACCAGTTTTTTGTTGTATTGAAAAACAAAATTGTGAGGAGAATAAAAACAAAATTAATATAAAAAGAAGATTTTTTTTTCTTAAGTACATCTATATATTAGTTTATAAATTAAGTGTTTACAATGCAAGTACCATTGTGTATAATGTATAAGAAAAAGTTTGATAACGAAGAAGGGGCTTATGAGCGCGTCTGATAAAAAATTTTTGCTTGAATTACCACTAAAAGTAATACTTACAGAGGATGGAGCCTCAAATTTTATTAGTCACAATAAAAAACTTCTACGATTTAGACTTGCTGACAATCTTGATGAATACGGAATTTCATTAAATAAATTTTCCCCACAATCTATTCAAAGCATGATTCTTTTGGATTATATTTCCAAAATAGAAATTTCTATGTCAGAATTTGTTTCTTCTAGACAAGAAGTTATGGACTTATCAAAAGTTATTGTTTATTCACTTTTATATAAACAGTTTGATAGAGAAGTTTACAATGCTTTAATTCAATGTGAATGTGTAAAAAAACATAACCGTGCAAATCCAGCAAAATTAATTGATAATAAAACTCAGATGAGCGACAGACAATTGCGTTCCACATTATCTGGCAAACAAACTGTAATTCAGACAACCCGTAAGGCAATTTTAGACCCAATTTGGAACGCGATTATGAGTAATAAGGATTATTCTGCGGAAGAAAAAAATGTTTATTTACTTATGTCAGAAAAATTCTTAAATCGTTTGGGATTAATGAATTGGTATATTATTACAACATTCCATAAAAACGAAGGTGCAAACGAAATGTTCATTGCAATTCGTAATCTTTTGAATTCTTACATGGAAAAATCAAAAGTTGCTGAATATATTTCTGTAATGGTTATGGAATTAGCTTTGAACAACGAAAATACAAACATTCGTAAAGAAGCAAGAAAAATGTATCATGGAATTGATGATATTGATGCACTTGTTTTTGACCCTGAAATTCGTGCCAAAATTGTACAGGAATTACAGCGTAAACATGAACTTGTATTCCTTTCTTGGAAGTTGGGTGGAGGAGCGTCATCAATCGGTAAACAAGGTAGATTATCAATCACATTGTATAATAAAGATGATGAGTTTCAGGAAGTAAAAGAAAACATCGAAACTGCAAAATCGTCAAATACTGCTAAAAAAACACTTATTGATTTCTATAGAGAGTTGCCAGAAGGTCAGGAAGGTACTGACTTAGGTTTGTATTATCTTTCTTATTTGGATGATGCTTGTAAAAAAGTTAATGTAAAGTTTGAATCTTTAGTAAATCAATATTCTGCAAGTGATTTGACTGTCATTAACTTAAACTTTAACTTTTAATTTATGATATATAAGCGTTTTATCAAAAATTGTTCATTATTTTTTCTTTTGATATTCCTTGTTTTTTCATGTAAACAAGTTTCTCCAGAAATGAAGTCAGTTTCTGTTTGTGTAGTTTTTGATTATTCTGATTACCAAATTTTACCGCAAGCAAGATTAAGCGTTTATGTTGATTCAAATAGTGATGTTCGCCGAGTTGATTCTATAGAATTTAATTCCCTTACTACCGATTACAAGTGGAAAATTGAGAGTGATGAACTCCAACAAATAATTGATACAAAAAAACAATGGACAGGAAATTCAAATCTTTATATGCCTTATAAAAATCAATTTCCTAATGGTCAATATGAATTAATTTATAAAAATGCAGACGAAAAATTTCAAAAGACTAAAGTAAATTTAAAATATGATTCTGCTTTTTATGAAAAATTAGCAGATGAAATTCCTTCATTTATGGAATCAAAAAAAGGAAAAAAACAAATCGCTATTTTTGACAAAGAAAATAAAATGATTTATTTTGGTGAACAAGGCGAAGAATTAAAAAATAACAGAGCAATCTGGCTTAAATATAAGGACGCTGCTTTTTATAAGGAAATTTGGACTCTTTCTGATAATTCAGTTATGTGTATCTTGCCTAAAAAAGATGTTGTTCCAGAATAATTACAGGTGAATTTATGAGTGAAGAAAATCTTACTGCAAAAAATGAAGAACCTCTACCGGAAGGTTTACAAAGAGAAAACATTATTCGTAGAGAAGTAAAAACTTATGTTTTAAGAATTGGTCGAATGACTGACGCACAAGAACGTTCTTACAATGAACTTTCTCCAGTTTGGTGCATTCCTTTTGAAAATAAAAAATTGAATTTTGTAGATATTTTTGGAAATACAAATCCCATTATCATAGAAATTGGTTTTGGAATGGGAGATGTTACTGCAAAATTAGCACAAGAAAATCCAAATATAAATTATATCGGAATTGAAGTTCACAAGCCCGGTGTTGGAAAATTATTAAGCGAAATTAAAAAACGCGATTTAAAAAATCTATACATTATAGAACACGATGCTTTGGAAGTTTTGGAACAAATGATAGGTGACAATTCTGTAAATGGATTTCACATTTTCTTTCCAGATCCATGGCCTAAAAAAAGACATCACAAACGAAGATTACTTCAGCGTCCACGCACAAATTTGTTAGCGCAAAAATTAGCGCCAGAAGGATATTTGTATTTTGTGACAGATTGGTTTGAATATGCCGAATTTGCGTTGGAAGAATTAAATCAAACTGAAAATCTAGAAAATAAATATGACGGATTTGCAGAACCTCAAGAATGGCGTGGACAGACAAAATTTGAACGAAAAGGTTTGAATGCAGACCGTTCTATAACAGAAATATTTTTTGTAAAGAAATAAAATGAGTGATTTATTCGATATTGAAGAATTGGAAAAAACAAACAATCGCATTAAAGAATTAGAAGTTTTAATTCAAAAACATCAAAAAGCGTATTATAACGGTGAAGCTGAAATTTCGGATTTTGAATTTGATAAACTTTGGGATGAATTAAAAGAAATTGATCCACAAAATAAGATTTTACAAAAAGTTGGTGCAGATTCTGTTACTTTTTCCAAAATAAAACATGTAATGCCAATGGGAAGTCAGGAAAAAGCTGCAAATCCTGAACAATTTTTATCATGGGCGCAAAAACATGTTTACGACGAATATTTTGTTGAATATAAACTTGATGGTGCGTCGTTGGAACTTCAATATAATCACGGAATTCTTGTAAACGCAGTTACTCGTGGCGATGGTGAAATTGGCGATGATATAACAGCAAATGCAAAAAAAATGCAAGGTGTAATTTCATCACTTTATCTAGACGGAAAATTAATTGATTTTACTGGCGGAATTCGTGGCGAAGTAATAATGACACATCAAGTTCATAAAGAAAAATTTCCTGATAAAGCAAACTGTAGAAATGCTGCAAATGGATTGATGAAGCGAAAAGACGGACAGGGAAGTGAGTTCTTAAATTTGATTGTTTATGATGCTTTAGAAACTAATGGAAATGTTTTTTTTGAAGACGAAGAGCAAAAAATCAATTGGTTAAATAAATGTGGTTTTAATGTTGTTCCGTTAAAAATCTGTAAAAATCCACAAGAAGTAATTTTGTACCGCGCGTCTGTTATGGAAAACAGAAAACAACTTGATTTTGATATTGACGGACTTGTTGTAAAAGAACGTTTTATTAATTTGGATGATGCTTTTAGAGCAAGGCCTGATAGACAAATTGCGTTCAAATTCAGTTTGGAAGAAGTTGTTTCTGTTGTTCGTCAAATTGAATGGAGCATTTCTGGAGTTACTTATACGCCAGTTGCGATTTTTGATGAAGTTGAATTAAACGGTACAAAAGTTCAGCGTGCAAGTTTAGCAAATCCGGATACTTTGCGAGAATTAGGCGTTCAAATTGGTTCAAGAGTTGTTGTTGTAAAGCGTGGTGAAATTATTCCAAAAATTGAAAGCCTCGCCCCAAGTTTGGACGGTGATATTTTAACACCAGTTGAATTTCCTCACAAATGTGAAGTTTGTCAGACAGAATTAATTGATGAAGGAAGTAGACTTTATTGTCCTAATAAAAAATGTTCTAAACGAATTTTACATCAATTGATAAAATGGCAGCAAATTGTTGATATTCGTGATTTAGGCGAAACTTTAATTACATCTTTGTTTAACGATAAAAAAGTTACTTCAATTTCTGACATTTACAAATTGACTGTTGAAGATTTAGTTCCTTATTTTTTGAATGAAGAAAGCATAAGTTCAGAAAAAGAATCTCTTGGGGCAAAAAAAGTTTATAATTCAATTCAAAATCATCGCACAGTAAAATTATCAACTTTTATTGCAGGATTTGATATTGAAGGTGTTGGTGAAAGCCTTGCAGAAAAATTGATAGAAGCTGGTTTTGATTCAATACAAAAATTACTTGATGCAACAGTTGATGAAATTGCAAATGTTTACGGTTTTGCACAAATTATGGCTCAGACAATTGTTGAAGGATTAAAAGAACAATCTTCAGAAATGAATTATCTTGTAGATTCACAACTTGTTACAATTCAAACTTCTGTTACTGGCAAATTAAGTGGAAAATCATTCTGTTTTACAGGTGAATTAAAAACAATGAAGCGACAAGATGCGGAAAATCTTGTAAAACAAAACGGTGGTTCTACAAAATCAAGTGTGACAAAAGATTTGTCTTTCTTAGTTACAAATGATGTTTCAAGTGGTTCTTCTAAAAATCAAAAAGCAGCTAAATTTGGAGTTCCTGTTATAAGTGAACAAGAGTTTTTAGATTTGTTAAAATGAAAGAAATAAATAAAAAACTGATTAAAAAGAGTTTTTGGTTCGCATTGTTAATAATACTTTTTACGTATTTGTTTTTTACATTTATTTCTTACACAAAATTATTTTATTCAGCAAAAAAAATTGACTCATTCAATAACAAAGAATTTTTAAGAATCAAAATTTATGGTTCTTCATCATTACCCGACGGAAACACAATCAGTGGCACTTTTAGCATAATTGATTCAAAAGGTTCTGAAATTGCTGTAATTGAACGTTCGTGGCAAGGTTCTTATTTAGCAGTTGAATTTTTGACAGTGAATGTTTTAAATAAATCATTCAGTTTTCCTTCGTCCATTTATGGAAAAGAAAAAATCCTTGATGATAAAAAATCTAAAAAAAACGGTACTTCTTTAGAAAAATATTATAATGAAAATGGAAAATGCTTTTTAATTTCTTCAAGAAAGTTACAACGGGCTTTGTATAATATTTCGATTTTTGCACAAGAAAAAATTCCTCTTGTAGATTTTGGAATAATTAAAAAAAATACAATTGATTTATCAAATTGCGAATTCAACAAATATTACAGTATTACGCAAGATTCAAGAGGAAACTTTATTCTACAAGAATTATAAAATTAATCTTCTTCGCTAAAAGTAAAATTGCTTAAAAAGAATTCTGGACGAACTGCTTCGCCATTTAAACGCATTTCCCAGTGTAAATGAGGGCCTGTTGCTAATCCAGTTGAACCAGAAAGACCAATTAATTGACCTTTTTTTACCATGTCGCCTTCTTTTACATCCATCTGGCTTAAATGATAATACAAACTGTACAGACCAGGTAAATGTTCTATAACGATGCTGTATCCTGTAGAAATTCTATTTTCAGCCATTACAACTTTTCCTGAGGCACAACTAAAAACTTCACTTCCTTCTGGAATTCCGTAGTCGTTTCCGTAATGAAGGCTTGTAGATGATTTTCCGTTTGAATATTTATAAACGCGTCTATCCCCAAAATAAGAGGTGTATCTTGTAGAAGTAGTTGGAACTTCAAAATTTTCTAACGCAAAAATGTCTTCATAAATAGAAGAAAATAAAATATCGTTTAAATTGTTGATTTGGGTTGCTCTTTTAGGTGAATTGTCTGTTTTTATACTTGTGTTTTTAGCATCTAAATGAACTGTTTCTGAATTAAAAATTCTGTCTTTAAAATTTAATGGAAGTGTAAATTCTTTATCATCATTTTCTGCGATTGTAAAAATCACTTTTAATGAATATTCTGAATCTTCTAACCAAGAACTAAGAGGAATTCCACAAAGCATATCTACATTGTGATTTTTTTTAGTTTTGGAAATTGTGTAAAATGGAGTAGTTTGAAGTAATTTATCTTTTTTATAAAGTTGTAAGCAGGCACGTTTTTCGTAACTTGTATTTTTTTTGTTAAATTTGGAAGTATGAAGTTTCATTCTAATAAAAATTGCATCGCCAGGAACTAAATCTTCGTTGTAGGATACAAAAACAGAATAATCTTCGCCTTTAAAACTTGCATTTTTTGCAAAAAGTGAAAAACTACAACAAAGTAATACAACAAATAAAATTTTCTTCATAATAAAATCTCCCAAAAAAGTCTTACTTCTACAATTATAAATATAACAATTTTTGAATTAATTTGATAATTCAATATCTTTAATAATTAATTGTTGGGTTGCAATTCCGTTAAAATAATTTCTGTTCATGGAATAAATAACATTGTATTTTTTACCAACAAAAATTTCGGAATTAAGTTTATTTCCTGCTGACCAATACATTGCAGGAATTTTATATTTTCCACAATCAAAAACTAATTTTAAATGTTGGGTTTCTTTTTTCCCTACTAATAACGCATCACAAATAGGAACGTTACAAGACAAGAACGTTAATTCTTGATTTTCTGCGCCATAAGGTTCAAAAATATCGATAATATCAAGAATTTCTGGCGTCAAATATTGTGGTGGCAATTCTGCGTCAATAAATACACTTTCTTCTTCAGTTTCGAGTTTTACATTTGATAATAATGTGTATAATTTTTTGTAGAATTCGTCCAATTGGTCTTTATAAAAACTGAACCCTGCGGCAAAATCGTGCCCACCGTGATTTATAAAAAAGTCACCAAATTTATCTAAAAATTCAGTTGCAATAAAACCGCGGCACGAACGAAGAGAACCTGTGTAAACATCATTTGTTATAGTTGCCGCAATGGAAGGAACTCCAAAATCTTTCATCAATTTAGAAGCAAGAATTCCAGTAACGCCTTTGTTTATTGATTCATCCACAACAATACACAATTTATTTTGAGTTTTGTTTAAACTTTCTTTTGCTGAATTATTCACTGTAAACAAAACTTGCGAAACGTGTTCTTTTCTGTCTTCGTTTAATTGAACAATTTTTTTTGCAAGTTGTTCACGTTTTATTGGTTCTTCGCTAAGCAATAATTCTAAAGAAAGATTTGATTGTCCCATTCTACCAGCTGCGTTTAATGCCGGAATAATTGTCCACGATAAATCAGTTGAAGTAACAGTTTGTGAATTCACTTTGAGTTCTGCAAATAATTCAGCAAGCCCCGTACATGGTTTTTCGTTTTTTATGATATTAAGACCTGATTTTACAAAAATACGATTTTCATTTTTCATTGGCATAATATCGGCAAGGGCAGCAAGTGTTACTAATTGTAAATCGCGTTTTTCATCGGCAAAATCAATTGGATTTTTTTGATAAATAAATTTTTTTACGTAAGTAACATATAAATTAAAAATCGCAGAAAGATACGAACTTGATTCAGGAAAATATTTTGTAAAAGAAGAAAGTTTGTATAAATCTTCCACAGATTTTGTTCTAAAAACCGGCATAAGTTTGGAAATTTCTTCTTGTAAATCACAAAGATTAAAATCTATTCCGCTACCAAATAATTGTCGTAAAAGGGTAGAAACTCTTTTTTTATCCCAAACATAAATATAATTGCCCGAAAGAAAATCTGGCAATTTTGTTTGAGAAATTGAAGTAACTCCCGGAATAATTTTTTGATGCAATTCCTTTTTTTGATTAAGATTTCTGACTTTTAAACAATCGATGTTATAACATTGGTTTTCAGAATCTTCTTGAACATCTAAAATACAAATATCTGTGTTATAAAAAGGGGATTTTGCAAAACGAAGCGCAGAAACTAATTTATACGCAACGGCTGCTCCAGAAATGTCCATAAAAGGATAATTTGAATCTGGTAATTTTGGGTCCAAAATCAATAAAGCTTCTGGTAAAGTTTCTTGGGGATTATGATGGTCTGTTACAATAACATCAATTTGTAAATCGTTTGCGTGTTCTATAGATTCAAAATTTGAAATTCCGCAGTCTACAGTGATGATTAAAGAACCGTCCTCTTTTGCAAAATCGTCAATTGCTTGAATTGATAAACCGTATCCATCATCACCAACAGGAAGTTTCCATTGAGCATCAATTCCAATTTTTTTTAAGTACGAATATAAAATTGCAGTACTTGTGATTCCGTCAACATCGCTATCACCAAAAATTAGAACTTTTTCGCCTTCTTCTTGCGCTTGAAAAATTCGTTCTACAATATCTTCCATTACAGGAAAACAAAACGGGCTGTGCTGAAAGCGGATATCATTTTCTAAAAAATAAAGAATATCTTCACCTTGGCTTATACCGCGACGAACTAAAATTGATGCTAAAATTTGATTTATATTATATTTTGAACATAAAGGTTCAATTTGATTTTTTGTAACTGGTAATTTTGTGCAATTCTTCAATTGTATTTCCTTTGACAAGAATTATATCATATTAAAGTATTGTTTTCTATAATAAAGAAATGATTTTACATTACTTGACATAAGTCATTTTTTAGCACTATTATTTTTGCATTGTGTTAAGTCGTTATGGTACTGATGAAAATGGTGAATTAATTAAAAAGGCGATTGTTTATACAAAATCAGAACATTTTATTTCAAAAGACAAAATAGATCCTGATGCATTACAAATTATTTATAGATTACATGATTTAGGATTTGTAGCTTACGTTGTTGGTGGTGCAGTTAGAGATTTGATTATTGGAAATACACCAAAAGATTTTGATATTGTTACAAATGCTACACCATCTAAAATAAAGAAAATATTTAGAAATTCTCGAATTATCGGACGCAGATTCCGTCTTGTTCATGTTGTGTTTGGAACAAAGATTTTTGAAGTAAGTACATTCCGTTCTATTGCAGAAGGTTCTGTTGGAAATAACTTTGGAACAATTGATGAAGATGTTTTACGTCGCGATTTTACTATTAACGCATTATATTACGATCCTCTTCAAGAACAAGTAATTGATTACGTTGGCGGAATGCGTGATATTAAAAAACATATTTTGCGTCCTGTTATTGATATAGATAAAATCTTTGTTGAAGATCCTGTTAGAATGCTTAGAGCAATCAAATATTCAGCAACAACGCATGCAAAAATGTCTTTTTCTTTGCGTCATAAAATTAGACAATCTGCAATTTTGTTGTCACAGATTTCACCTTCTAGATTAACAGAAGAAATGCTCAAAATTATAAATAGTGGTCACGCTTTTGAGATTGTAAAAGAAGCATTAGATACAGATTTGTATATGTATTTGCAACCTGCTGCAACAGCAATGATTTATAATGACAAAAATGCTGAAAAATCATACATGGAAAATATTGCAAAATTGGATGAACTTGTAAAAAATGATTCAAATGTTCGTCTTGGAAAAAAACTTTATTTTTTAGTGTACGATTTTATAAAAAGTCTTACAGATTGGTCTAAAGAAGTTCAAGGGCAATATTCATCTTATGAACTTTACACAAAAACTTGGACTGAATGTAGAAACTTTGTTTTACCAATGAATCCTCAGCGAAAAGAACTTGAATACGCTATAAAATCTGTTTTGTCATCTTTTGGAGTAAAAATCAAAACAAATAAACCAAAAGAACCTAAGCCAAAAGATTCAAAACAAAAATAAAAATTTGTTAAATAATTAAAGGTCTGTTATAATTTTCTCATGTAGTTTTTCCAAAAAAAGGAGGATTTTTTTTATTATGGAAAAATATTTTCAACTAAAGGAAAAAGGAACTACTGTAAGTAAAGAAATTGTAGCAGGTATTACAACATTCCTTGCAATGGCTTACATTCTTGCAGTAAATCCTGGTATGCTTGGTTCAATTCCTGGTATGTCATTTGGTGGTGTATTTACAGCAACTGCAATCGCATCTGCAATCGCTACATTATTAATGGCATTTTTAGCTAACTTACCTGTTGCTTTGGCTCCTGGTATGGGATTAAACGCTTTCTTTACATACACAGTATGTTTTGGAATGGGATGTTCTCCATGGTTGGCATTAACAGCAGTTCTTCTTGAAGGACTTTTGTTTATCGTTCTTTCTTTTTTTGGTGTTAGAGAAGCTATTATTAAATCAATTCCTGCATCAATGAAAAAAGCTGTTGCTGTTGGTATTGGTTTATTCATTTGTCTTATTGGTTTGAGTAACGCAGGAATCGCAGCTAGCGATACAGGAACAATTATTGGATTTAATAATTTGAACTTAGAACATAGTACAGCAATTGTTGCTATGCTCGGTCTTATTATTACAATCGTTCTTTATGTATTAAAAGTTCCAGGTGCAATTCTTCTTGGTATTGCAATTACAACAATCATCGGAATTCCTTTTGGTGTTACATCTATTCCAGAAGGATGGAAACCATTCTCATTACCAGAAAAACCATTCTTGTTCAAATTTGAATGGGGCGGAGTTTTATCTCTTAAATTCTTTGTAATTTTCTTTACATTCTTGTTTACAGATATTTTTGATACAATCGGAACATTAGTTGGTGTAACAGAACAAGCTGGACTTACAGATGAAGAAGGAAATATTCCAAAAGTAAAAGGCGCTCTTTTAGCAGATGCTGTTGGTACAGTAGCTGGTGCTTGTTTAGGAACTTCAACTGTAACTTCATTTGTTGAATCTTCAAGTGGTGTTGCAGCTGGTGGACGTACAGGTCTTTCTTCAGTTGTAACAGCAATTTTCTTTATTCTTGCATTGTTCTTTACACCTTTGTTTGCTTTAGTTCCAAGTGCAGCAACAGCTCCAGCATTGATTTTTGTTGGATTCTTGATGATGAAATCTGTTACTTCAATTGATTTTGAAGATGTTACAGAAGGAATCCCTGCATTTATTACAATTATGGTTATGCCATTCGCTTACTCAATTTCTAAAGGTATTGCATTCGGTATGATTTCTTATGTAATTGCTAAAGTTGCTGGTAAAAAAGTAAAAGAAATTTCTGTAGTTACATGGATTCTTGCAGTTGTATTCCTATTTGATATTGTTTTTGAAGCAATCAAATAGTTTTACTGTAAAAATAAAAAACTAATTTAAGGCTGTCTGTGTTTTTTATGCAGACGGCCATTTTTTTAATTAAGAATGCAGAATTAAGAATTAAGAATTGAGAATTGAGATAGAAAGTGGTATGACTGTGAATTAGGACGATTCACACACAAGACCCAGCAAGAGATGGCGTAAACTGGTGGATTTATTGTGGCGGGAAGCTATTGATATGTTGTATTCTGATTTGAAAAATATGCAAATTAAGTTAAATCTTGGGGCTAAAAATGATTAATTTTTTTACTAAAGCAATATATTCAATAGCCACTTTTTTCATTATTGAATGCGTTTTTTGTATTATATATTTTATCAGATATATATGTTATGGAAGGTTATATTCAAAAATAGATTTATTGATTTTTTGTGTGGTTTCTTTCGTATTTCTTCTATTTTCAATATGGCTTAATTTTGGGTGATACAAGTGGTGTAAGAACAAAATTAAATAACGACGTTAGACATAATGAATTAAATCGTATTGATATAATAAAAGTAAATAGAACACTAATATATTAGGAGTTGATTTATGAAAAGCCATAAAAGAAAAATAATAGAAATAATATAAAATTTGAAATATTAAAATTTTTGTTGTATATTGAAAGCAAAGGAAATAATAAATGCCAGAACTATCAAGATTTTATGGAATAGTTATAAAAATGATGTTTAATGATAATGATAGACATCATAAACCTCATATACATGTTTATTATGGAGAAAATGAAGCCTCTGTAGCTTTGGATGGAACTGTATTGGAAGGGAAACTTCCTCAACGACAGTATCGAATGTTGTCTGGCTGGCTTGCAATTCATGAAGAAGAATTATACGAAGCTTGGAATAAAGCAGTAAGAGAAATTCCTTTTGATAAAATCAAACCTTTGGAATAGGAGGATTTTATGTATTTACATGATGGATTTGTTTGTGGTGAATCAACTGAAGACGAGATGATGAAAGTACAAGGCGTAAAAGTATTAAATGATAGAATCATGTTAATAACTTTTACAACAGGAGAAACCAGATTATTTGATTCAACTATTTTAAATGGTCCAGCTTTTACACAATTAGATGATAATAAAATTTTTTCGAATCCAAAAGTTGTTCATGGAGTTGTAACCTGGCACAACGAAGAAATAGATTGCGCTCCAGAATATATGTATGAACATAGTTATGAATATATTACGGATGATACATTCGGTTATCTATGAAAATTTATAAGTATTCTGACAACACCGGTTCTCTAAAATCACTAATCCTTCAATTAAAGTTGACAATCGAATTTTCACAGATTAAGGAAATCCTTTTTGTTTACAGAGACTTGCTTGTCCTAATTACAAATTACAGTTTTTTATTTGAGGATTCATCATCAGAAATACCGGCTTTAAAAGAAAATCCTGTTTATGTTGAGACTGCGTTCTTCACACAAGACCCAGCAAGAGATGGGGTGAACTGGTATGGGTATTGTTCGAATAATCCACTTATATACACGGATCCGGATGGAAGATGTAGTGTAGCTTCATTATTTTTATCTATAAAGCTTGCTGTAA
>SUWN01000065.1 GCA_015061465.1 Treponema bryantii
GGCTTAAAAATTACAGAACAACTCCAGATGCAATGGAACATTACCTTGATGAAAAAAACATCAAACTTTTGGGTGGACTTGGCATTTACACAGAAGACGAAATGCGAAGTCACTACGAAATTAAGCTAGAAAAATATTGCCAAACTTTGAATATTGAAGTTGAAACTATGATAAAAATGGTAAACAAAGACATTTTGTGTTCATCTTTTAAATATATGAATGTTATGGCTGATACTTCGTATAAGTTCCAAAAGATTCTTTTGAGTGGATTCTCTGGTGATGAATTATTGTCTGATTTGAATAAATTAGTGCGAAACTTAATGCAAAACACTAAAAATTTGGAAAAACTTCACGCAAAAACTAGAGAAATGAAAGATTTGCTTGAAAAATCAAAATCATACGCTTACCAGATTTTGCCAGCAATGGAAAAAGTTAGAGCGGTTGCCGACCAAATTGAACTAATTTTGGGCGAAGAATACAAACCTTTCCCAAGCTATGAAGATTTGTTGTACAGCGTACAGTAGAAAAAAACAAATTATTAAAATTAATTTCTTTTTTACAACAAGTTATTCTGTTTTTAATTCGTAAAAATCGATTTTTTCAGTTTGTGTTAAATCATTTTTTTGTAAAACGGCATTTATTCTTTGTTTGCAAAGTTGATGAATGTCGTTTTCTTCTTTTTGAACAAGAATACATTTTCTGTTTCCGCCATCTTTTTTGTTCAGATTGATTACTGCTTCAAAAGTTGTTCCGCTTCCTGCAAAAAAATCTAGAATAAGCGCGTCTTTTTTTATATTTGTGATGCAAATTAAATGTTCAATTAATTCTACAGGTTTGGGATTATCAAAAGATTTTTTTTGTCCAATCATTTTGTCTACAAATTTTTCGGCTTGGCGCGTACTTGGAACAAAATCAATTATATTTTTGGGGATGATTTCAGTTTCTTCTTCATTAAAGATTTTTACACGCGGAACTTTGTCGTATTCTGGCGCAGAACCAAAATAGATTTTATTTTCTGCCAAAAGATTCTGCATTTCATCTTTAGAAACAAGCCATTGTCTTTGCCATTTTATTCCAGAAGGCGACGTGATTTCAAAATAATTTTTGTGTTTTTTGTTGGAACGTTCCTCTGTAAAAGAAATGCTTCCACTAAACCAAGGTCCGCGTGAATCGTTGTCAGGATTTGTTTTTGCCCAATCTGTTTTTTCAAATTCGGAAAATGATTTTAAATATTTTTTGTTTTTTGCATAACAAAGCGTGTGTTGTTCAAGCGTTCTAGACCATTTGTCTTTTTTACCTTTTCCTACAAGCCACATAAAATCGTTTACAAAATTTTCTTCGCCAAAAATTTTATCGCACAAAATTTTTAGATAAAAAAGTTCCTCTTGCCCTATGGCAATAAAAATGCACCCTGATTCTGCCAGTAGATTTTTTGCAAGTTGCAATCGTCTGTTCATAAAACTAAGCCATTTGCTATGTTTGTCTGAATTTGTTGCAAAATCATCGTTGTAAATAAATTTATTTCCTGTGTTATAAGGCGGGTCGATGTAAATAAAATCTATTTTGCCTGAAAATTCTTTTTGAAGATGATACAAAACCGGGTAATTATCACCTTGAATAAAAATATGATTTTGAATTGATTTTACAGCCGGCTGAATTTTTACCGAATCGAGTGAATTATCAAATTGTTCTGGAAAATCATCCCAAGAAAAAGAAATTGCCATAATAAATAAAGCCGATTGTCGGACTTGAACCAACTACCTGCACGTTACGAGGGTGCTGCTCTACCAGGTGAGCTAAATCGGCAAAAAATTTAGTGATTTACACCGTAGCGCGATTCATATAATCTTTTTAATTCTACGATGTTATTTACAATAATATACGAATCATATACTTCCAACTTGTGTTTTTCCAAAAGTTTATGAATTTCATCACGAGTTGTATCGTATGAAAGTCCTGCCCAATGTGCAATGTCAGAAATTCCAACATTGAATCTACGCATTTTTTCGTTTGGATTTGAAACTGGATTCATTTCATCTAACATTAAGAAAACGTCTGCAATTCTTGCTTGTAAATCCTTAATTACAAGAATTCTAAATCTGCGTTTTTGGTCGTAAATGCGTTTACAGAATAATTTTAACAAAATCAAAGCAATTTGAGGATTTCCTGTAATTAATAATTCAAAATTTTCTTTGTTGAATTCCAAACATTTTACAGGACCGTTTGCAATACAAGTTGCCGAACGTGGAGAATTATCCAAAATTGCCATTTCTCCAAAAAATTCGCCTGGTTTTAAAATATCAAGGTTTTTAGAAATTCCATTTACACATTTTACAAGTTGAACTTCACCACTTTGAATTAAGTAAAAACAATCGCCTGGTTCATATTCCGAAATGATTACTTCTCCTGGTTCGTAAGTTTTTGCAAAACGTTCAAATGTTGATAAAGTAAACATTTTTAATGAAGATTCAACTTCTTCTTCCATAACAGATTCTCTAAATTTGCTAGACAACGCTGCTCGTTCTGCACGCATTTTACATTCAGCGTACAATTTTGCAACTTCTTCTTTTTTTGGAGTTGTTGGATATCTGCTCAAGAATTTTACATAAACATCACAAGCGGAACGATACAATTCTGCATCATAAAGACTTTTTGCAACGGCAAGCATTCCTACTTGTTGGTCCTCTTGAACTTTATTTAAGATAGATTCTGTTTTTTTGTGGATTTGTCTTAATTGATTTGAAAAAACACGAAGCATTTTCATAATCAAAGTTTTATTTTTGCTAAAAAGAATTTCAAATTCTTGTACAGTTAAAGCTACAACAACAGTTTGAGACAAAGCAGTTGCAGTTTCTTCTCTTGCAAAATGTCCAAAAGCAGATTTTACGCCAAAAAATTCACCACTTTTTACTTGTTCAGCAGTTGGTTCTCTAGTTTCTATATCTGTACTTGTTAATAAAACTGATCCACTTTGCATAATAAAGATTTTATCGCTAAAATCACCTTCAAAATAAATGATAGAACCTTTTGAATATTGAATAGCTTTTGGCATTTTTAAATCCTCCACAAATATTAATTGCGCCCTTATATTGTATCATAACAATTGAATTTATGCTATTATTTTTATATATGATAGATTTACACGTTCACACAACAGCTTCCGATGGTCAATATTCACCAACAGAAATTATTCAAAAAGCCGCCGAAAAAAACATAAAAGCGATTGCAATCACTGACCACGATACAATTTCTGGATTAAAAGAAGCTGAAGCCGAAGCAAAAAATCACGATTTGATTTTTATTCCGGGAGTTGAACTGAACATCAATTTTCCAGTGGGTGAATTTCATTTATTGGGATTGGGTTTTAAGAAAATTTCTGATTCATTATCAAATTTACTAAATTTTCTTCAGGAAAACAGAGACACCCGAAATTTAACAATGATTCAAAAAATGCAGGCTGATGGCGTGGACATTTCACTTGAAGAAATTAAAAACGATTTTCCAAACACGGTGATTGGTCGCCCACACATTGCAGCAGAACTTGTAAAGAAAAAAATTGTCAAAAATTCACAACAGGCTTTTAATAAATATTTGGCAAAAGGAAAACCTTGGTACGCAAGCAGAATCGGTTTGAATTTGGATGAAGCGATTGTCGCTATAAAAGAATCAGAAGGAATTCCCGTGATTGCACATCCAATGTCTTTGTATATTTCGTGGGGAAAACTTCCTGAAACTTTACAAGATTTTTATGAACGTGGAGTTTGCGGATTAGAAGCTTTTCATCCAGGCGCTCGCGTTACAGAATGTTTACGCTTGGAAGAATTGGCACGAAAAATCGGATATTTTGTTACAGCAGGAAGCGACTTTCACGGTGAAAAAATCCGAAGTGACAGAAAACTCGGTTTTACTTGTGGCGGAAAAAAAATCGACGATAAATATTATTTTGAAGAATTGGCAAAATTTAAATAATTTTCTATTAATAGTGAGGTGGTTTTCTGTTTGGAATATCTGTGTCCATTGAATCAATCATATCCAAAAGTTTTTCACGAATCAGTTTGTTTTCTTTTCTTAAAAGTTCTATTTCTTTTGCTTGAGAAACAGCAACTTCTTGCAACTGATTCATGAAATCTTCTAAATACGAAATTTTAACTTCTAATTGATTTATTCTTTCTTCCATAATAAAGTCCCTTTTGTAGAGACTTTATTATAAGTTTTTTCTACACTAATTTCAATTTAGCAATTGTGTACACAAGTGGAGAGTTCCAGTAAATTGCAATTTCGTTTGTGCAGAAACTTTCGTAAGCATCGGCGTAACAAGCAAGAGGCGCTTTTCCGTCGATGATTTTTTTTGTTACTTCATCAGCTGCCCATTCAGAAGGTCCACCTGCCAACATTCCTGGCATTGTTTTCTGTAAAAATCCTGATGGACGATGATGTGGCTTTTGTGTTGGATTTTTACCGATGCCTGTAACGTAACAAACAGAAAGTGGATTACAACCCAACAAATAATCTAATTGTTTTTTTGCAGCTTCGTAATATTCAGTTTTTCCAGTAAAATCGTGCGCAAGTAACAAAATATGAGCGTAATCACAAACGCCGCCGTTACATCCCCAGTACGCTTTTATTAAAGAAGTTCCAAAAGAAGCATTGTTTACAATTTCCAAAACTTTATCTGCTGTTTGCAAAATTGAGTTTTTCAATTCATCTTTTGCTTCTGCATCTGTTTCTTTTATAAGAATTTCTGTTCCGTATGCAGAAACGCAAGCCCAACTAAATGCTTCTGCCCATTGTGGATGATTTTTTCTGCTATTCATTGCTTTTTGGTAGAAAGTTTCATTTTTTGTAGCAGCATAAAGAGCACACAAAGCAAAATATCTTTCATCACTCACATCTTTATCACCATAGCCACCAGTAGTGATTCCTGCAGGATTTGTGTACAATTCATCTTCGTGGCAATCCAAATATTCTTGTGCTTTTAAGGCAGCATCGAGCAATTTTTGTGCAAATTCGCTGTCAGAATCTTTGTAGAATTTTGACGCAAAAGCAAGGGAACCTGCAAAATCGGCTGTGGCAGAAGTAGAAACTGGCGCTAAAACAATTTCGTCTTTTTCTTCTTCTGGCATAATAAAACCGCAGAAGTGCCAACACGAAATTTTGTGATAAACACCACCGTCTGGACGTTGCATTTGAAGCATCCATTCTAATTCAAAACGAACTTCGTCCAAAATATCAAAATCTTTATATGAATCTTTAGATTCTTGGTAAGCCAAAAGCAAATCCATTACAGTTTTTGCACCAGCAACAATGTATCTTCCGTAATCGCCAGCGTCGTGCCATCCACCTTGAACATCAATATATTCATTTGTTCCGTAAATTAATGCTTTTGAAGTGTGACAAGGTTCGTGTCCAAAATCATCATCAACAATTTTTTGACCACATCTGGAAAGATAAAAATATCGGTTTGTCAAATAATAAAGATGATTATAAACATCATCGCCAATAGGGAATTCAAAACTTGATTTTTCATCAACCCACAACGTAAACGAACCTTCTTGTGTAAAATCAGAAAAATTTGCAACACAAATAGGTTCTCCTGCCAATCTGTCTGTTTTTTCAGCAGAAAGTTCACCTGTGTAAACGATTTGACCGTTTGAATCTTTAATTAAAAATGATGAACTTGAAACATCATTTTTACGAACGTATGCAAATTTTGTTTTGTTTTTTGCATATCCAATTTGATTAACAAAAATAGATTTTCCTACACTCATATCTGCAATATAAGTGGATTTTCAAAAAAGAAATATAACAAAAGTACATA
>SUWN01000066.1 GCA_015061465.1 Treponema bryantii
TATCTGACTTGGTACAACGAAAAAAGAATTAAAGTTAAATTAAAAGGACTGACCCCTTTACAATTCAGGAATCAGTCCTTAAAATCAGCCTAGTTAAAGTGTCCAATAATTGGGGTGCACTTCAAAAGGCAGCTTTTTTTTATTTAATCTTGAAACTGTATTTTTCCAAATCTCCCAAACTAGAAATATTCGTTATCAATTTTTCAATATCCACATTACTAGCAGATTTTACAAAGTAATTTAATTCAAGTTCCTGATTTTTTAAATTTTCTGATATATCAAAGTTTTGAATACTCATTCCCTCATCAGCAATAGCTTTTTCCAATTTTTCATAATCAATTTTGCAATTATAAAAAACTAGAGTCAGCTTTTTTATCGTATCAGCAGGAAAAACTTTTTCCTCAATTTTTTCGATAACAATCAGAACAACAACCGCAACAACAAAAGTAATCAAAGCCGGAACAATAAAACCAGCTCCAATAGCAAGTCCCAAAGCTGCTGCAGTCCAAATAATCGCAGCAGAAGTTAAACCTTTGATGTTTAGTCCTTGATGCAAAATTCCACCAGCACCAATAAAACCTATTCCAGAAACAACTTGAGCCGCAATTCGTGCAGGATCACCTCTTCCTTGCGATAAAGTTGCAATATAACTAGAAAGCTGCATCAACAAACAACTAGATGTACAAATCAAAATCAAAGTTCTAAGTCCAATAAACTGTTGTCTACTTCTACGTTCAATACCAAGAATCCCGCCACAAAAAAAACTAATTCCAATTTTCAACAAACAATCATAAAGTGGATTTTCAAGAATAATAATTAAATTAGTCATTTTATCTCCCATTAAAAATTATTTTTATTTTATAAATGGAAGAACCACAGGTGTTTTACCACCAAACTTTATCCACTTATTTGCGTGTTTTGGAGAACCAGCAGCTTTTTTTGAATTTGTATTAGACAAATATGAAAAAAACCAATCTAAATTATTTTCCAAATCTTCAAGTCCACCCTTAATCAAAAAAATTCCATTTTGCTTTGAAGCTTTTTTACTTGCAATGGATTCAGACAAGGAATTAAAAGCACTTAATCCAACATTTTCAATAACGGATTTTTCTCTTTCTTCATCATCCAAAACAACAAAAACAAAATCCCCAAATCCCTGTTCAGAATACAATTTCATTATTTCCGAAGTAAAATAAGAAAATCCCAAAATCGTAGAATCAAATCCTTTGCTAATTGATTCCACATCAAATGAATTAAATCTCATATATTCAGAAGAATCATAAATTATTATAAATTTGTGAATTTCCTCAAAAACATTTTTTACTTGTAAAATATTACTTCTTGCAGAAATTGGAGAAGCCCTATTCCATCCATTTTCAGAAGAATCTTTTACAAAGTAAACTTTATCTTGGTTTTCTTCAACAACTTTTGATATTTCTTCAACTAAAGAATTTTTTGCACCAACTATAACAATATTTTCATTCATAAATCATAGTATACAACTTAATTTATTTTTTTGATAGAGACTTAATATGCTCCAAAGATTTTGTATACTTTTTACTTTTTAAATCTGGAAACTTATTTAAAAATCGATTATAGGATTTTCGCTTTTCCAAAAATTTTTCCAAAGTTCTATCGATTTCATTTTTCAATTTTTCATTATGTTGAAGTACAAGAGCATTCGTTTCTCCATTATGATGAGAAAGTTTTTCCTTAATTTTCTTGACAAATTCTTCAATATTGTCGTGTACTTCAATAATCCATTCTTCCTTTTCAACTCTCATAATCAAACCTTGAATAAAGGCCTCAAAACGTTTCAAATAAAGTTTAAAATTCACAAGAGAACGCAAAGTAAAAAACAAATCCACCAAAAATATTCCTAATAACGACAAAGCTAAAAATTTAGTCCAAAATCCATCAATTTTATACAACCAGGACAAAACAAATGGATGAACAAAATGTACTGCCACAATTCCCATTATCCCAAACAAAACAGAATTCAACAAACACACACGACCGTGAATATTAAACTTATAATTTGAATAATCCCACCATTTTGTAGCAAAAAGTTTTTCCATAACCCAACTAGTAAAATATTCAAGAATCGTAGTCAAAATCATTGAAGCAAAAAACAAAAGAATCAAATTATCAGACAAAGGCATCAAAAAAGAAAAAATTATAATTGCCCCACAACCATAAATCG
Source organism: Treponema bryantii (assembly GCA_015061465.1). Taxonomy (GTDB): domain Bacteria; phylum Spirochaetota; class Spirochaetia; order Treponematales; family Treponemataceae; genus Treponema_D; species Treponema_D bryantii_D. The sequence goes on from SUWN01000066.1 coordinate 2,204, forward strand.
GGCAAATTGGCCCATACAAAAATCCACGATTCACAAACCGCCTTTGCGAAATAGAACAATAGGCAACTTCACAAATCCAACCAACAAAACTATAGAAAATAAATAACAAAAAAATCTGATAAAAAGATAAAGCCCTCATTTCATAAACATAATAATATTTCATTTTTGGAGCAACCTTTTTTTCTTCCGTGAGTCCGATGTTCCAGGACTCGCCTCTTCGGCTCGTTGTTCCATTCTGGAACAATTGACATCCTTCCACCTCGGGCTAGGCTTCTCCCCAAATCAACAAGAAAAAGAGCTTATAAGTTTTTACTAATTTCTTACAATTCATTTTCCGATAGTTTAAAGTGGTATGAAAGCACAATTGATTTATAACAAAGCAGAACGTGTTCGAGATGTTTTAAGATATATTTCTAGATTCAAAAACTCAGTTATCGTTATCCATATTGATGACAGCCTTGTGGATTCTCCATTTTATTCTAGCCATATTAGAGATATTGCTTATCTCCACGAAGTTGGCTTAAGAGTTATAATCGTTCCAGGTGCAAAAAACCACATTGACACACTTCTAAAAAATGCAGGACTTCAATGGAAAGAAGTTGACGGAATTAGAATTACCTCTGAAAAAGAAATGTCCATAATCAAAATGGCAAGTTTTGATATGTCAAACAAGATTATGACAAGTCTAGCAGAAGAACATTTAACAGCTGTTATTGGAAACTGGGTTAAGGCTCGTGGAAAGGGTGTTATAAATGGAATGGATTTTCAGTCAGCTGGAGAAATCGACAAAATCAATATTCCTGCCCTTAATGCTGTTTTAGAAGAAGGGTTCATTCCAATTTTTCCTTGTATTGGGTGGAGTTCAAACGGAAAACCTTATAACATTTCCTCTATAAATCTAGCTGCACAAGTTGCTACAGAACTAAAAGCCGAAAAACTTTTTTTTCTTACTCACGGAAAGCAAATTTCAAATGAAGAATTTTTCATACCTGATAATATTTCAGTTGCTCCAGATGGATTTGTTCCAGCTTTTAATTTAGAAGAATTAGATGCTTTTCTTGAGTTAAATGAAAATCTTGGAAACTTTTCTATCGAAAAAAAACATATTATTAACTTACTAAAAATTGCTAGAACATCTTGTTCACATGGAGTATCTAGAACTCATATTGTAAACGGTCTTTTTGATGGAACATTGCCTTGTGAAATTTTCTCAGATTTGGGTTCTGGCACAATGATTTACCAAAATAATTACGGTGGCATTCGTACCATGGAAAAAGAAGATATTCCAGCTGTATTAAACTTAATACGACCATTTGTTGAGCAGGGAATTCTTTTACCAAGAACAGAAGAATCTTTACTTCAAAACTATAATGAATACATTGTTTATGAACTTGATGGTGGATTAAAAGCTTGTGCCGCCCTTCACTTTTATGATGATAATCAAGGTGAAATTGCAGCTGTTGCTGTTGATTCTGTTTGTTCCCATATGGGAATTGGTCCAAAACTTATTAGTTACCTTTTGGACAAAGCTAAAGAAAATAAGTTGTCCTCTGTATTTATTTTAACCACACAAACTTCAGATTGGTTTGAAAAACTAGGATTCACTCTTTCTACTGTAGATTCTCTTCCTGCAAAACGCAAAGAGAAATGGACAAAAGAGCGAGGTTCAAAAGTATTACGTATCGATTTATAAATATGTTTCACGTGAAACAAAATTAGATTTGGGTTATACAAATTGTTTCACGTGAAACACATCAAAACAATATTTTATTATAATAGACAATTTTAAAAGATGTTTCACGTGAAACAAAAAAGACTTGATTTTCCCACAATAGAAAACCAAGTCTTTTTTTTATGTTTATAAATTAACTAAGAATAAAACTGTTAGTTCGATAAATACAGATTATCAAAGGACGCCCTTGACTTATCTTTGTTTTGGTTCTTCAAACATTGTAGAACAATCAAAAATCAAGTAAAGTCTTTTCATTATCTCAAATGAAAAATAATTTTATTCTTCTTCCGAAGAACTGTCATCCTTTGCAATTTTATCAATTCCAATAACCATATCAGGTTGACTAATTTCAAGAATGCGAACACCTTGAGCAGCTCTTCCCTGTTCACTAATTTTTGTAGCTGGAACTCGTAAAGATTTGCCTTGGCTTGTTATACACATAATTTCATCATTTTCAGTAACGGAAATTACACCTACAACTTCACCTGTTTTATCTGTTACATTGTAACCTTTTTGTCCACCTGTTGCTCGACCGTGACGCATAAATTCATCAAAATCAACTCTTTTTCCACATCCATAAGATGTCATCAAAAGCATTTTTTCATCAGAATTTACACAAACTGCTCCAGCAAGTTCATCTTCGTTAGAAAGTCTTAGACCGCAAACACCTCTTGATGCACGACCCATAAAACGAACATCTTGTTCAGTAAAACGTAAAGCTTGTCCACGTCTTGAAACAAGTACAAGTTCATTTGAGCCCTCTGTCAAAATCGCAGAAACAATTTTATCACCTTCATCAAGATTTATAGCAATAATTCCACGAGTTTTTGCATTGGAGAAGTCCGAAGTTCTAACCTTTTTAACAACACCCTTAGAAGTTGCCATAAACAAGAACTTATCATCAGAAAATTCTTTTAATGTCACTGTTGTTGCAATTTCCTCATCAGAAGCAATTGATAACAAGCCTTTAATGTGAACACCACGAGTATATTTACTTGATTCAGGAATTTCATGAACTTTAATATAATATGCTTTTCCTTCTGTGGAAATAAACATAACATAATCATGATTTGAAGCAACAAATACTTGTTTAATAAAATCATCTTCCACAAGTTTTGCAGAATTAGAGCCTTTTCCGCCTCTACCCTGACTTTTGTAAGTAGAAGCTGGAACTGCTTTTATATAACCAAGATGAGAAATTAGAACAACCATTTCTTCTTCTTTGATTAAGTCTTCTACATTGATTTGTTCAACTTCATCAGCAACAATGTCTGTACGGCGTTTATCACCATATTTTTTTGCAACTTCAGAAGTTTCTTCTTTTATAAGATTTAAGATTTTTTCTGGATGAGCCAACAAATCTTTTAAGTGTTCGATTAAGGCTTCAACTTCTTTTAACTCAGCTTCAAGTTTTTCGATTTCCAAACTTGTTAAGCGACCAAGACGCATATCAACAATTGCTTGGGCTTGAACTTCATCAAATTGGAATCTAGCTCTTAAACTATTTTTAGCAACTTCTTCATTTCGGCTTTCTCTGATGATTTTAACTACTTCATCAATATTTTGAATTGCTTTTACTAAAGCTCTTAAAATGTGAGCTCTTTCTTCAGCTTTCTTTAATTCAAATTGAGTACGACGAGTAACAACATCTTGTCTGTGCTCAACAAAGCAAGAAATCAATTTCTTAAGACTTAAGATTTCTGGTCGACCATTTACAAGAGCAAGATTAATAATACCAAAAGAAGATTGTAAAGGAGTTTTTGAAAATAGTTGATTTAGAACAACTTTTGCAATAGCTCCCCTTTTCAATCCAATTTCAATACGAACATCATCTC
>SUWN01000019.1 GCA_015061465.1 Treponema bryantii
GTTTTATTTCTTTTAGACACATTAATTCGCATAATTGAATTTTTCGTAAAGTTTCACCTTGTACTACCATATTTTCCTCATTATCTAAGAATCAAAGTGTAACACAGAAAGGCAGGGCTTTCAATATTACACTTTATTTTATTCTTTTATAGAATTAATACACCCATTTTTCTAATAATCTTGATTTTTCTTCTGTAGTATTATTAGACATATCACCATACGGAATATTTGTAGGGTAGTTTGGCAATGTAAACACTTTATCCACAAAAACTTGTTCTGGAAAATATTTGGCATCACAAGCTGGTGTAATTTCTTTTACAAGATAATCAAAAACTTCTTTGATTTTTGCAAAATCTTTTTTTGATTCCGCTTTTTTTGTGATTGCGTGTCCGTATTGAGAGAAAGGAACACCTTCTTCAAAGAAAATTATTTTTAGTGGAGCACCTTCATTTATCATTGTTACAGCTTGTGCAGTCATTCCTAATGCAACAGCAGCTTCTTTTTGTACAAGTGCATTTATAGGGCCAGAACCAGAAGAAGTAAATTGAACAATATTTTCTGCGAATGCATCAAAATATTTATAAGCAGCATCTTCTCCCCAAGCATTTACAAGATTTCTTAAAAACATATAACCTGTTCCAGAACTTTTTGGATTTGGCATAGAGAGAAGTCCTTTGTATTCAGGTTTAATTAAATCTTGATATGAAGTGGGTTCTGCAAGACCTTTTTCTTTTAATAACTCTGTATTGATTACGATTGCACCTGAGTTTCTACATTCAGGAAGATATTTTTTTGTTGGTGTAAGCATATCTTCCATATAATTCGAGGTGTCAAAATATGATAAATCTGCAAGATAATCAGTTAGCATGTCAAAATATGTATATTCCCATGAAAGAAGAATATCACCTTCTGTTTGTAACCCTTCTGCTTTTAATTTTGCAGCCGCAGCACCACTTCCTTGATAATCCAACACAAAATTTACTTCTGGGAATTTTTTTTGTAATTCTGCAAGATAAAATTCATTTTTGTAATCTTCTGTACAAGAATAAATTACAATAGTGTTATCATCTTTGCTACAACTAACAAAACTAAGCACCATTAATAATCCCGTTAATAAAATTGATGTAATTTTTTTCATAAAGCGTCTCCTTTTTTTGTATTTTACACATCATAACTTTTATCAATAGCCTTTAATTCATTAAAGGTATCAATTTCAATAAAATCGTCAAAAGAACATTCTCTAATTGCAATATCAAAATCATCAATATAATATTGTAAAGCAACTTGATCCCAATAACGTTCTTTTCCTCCTGGCATTTCATACACTTTTTTTATGTATTCACCAAGTTTTTTGCCATCTTCTTCAGTCCAATATGTAATTCCCATAATTTGATGACAATTTTCTCCACCCACAGCGTAACCTGTTACTCTTCCTTTATTTTCAAACAAACACCAGTCATCTGTTCTATCTACTTTAATTCCACAGTAGTTTGATTGATATTGATATTTTTGAATAATTTTTGGATTGTGGAGCAAAATATCGCCTTCCAAAACATAAGAATTACTTAGTAAATATCGTACACACATTGCAGAAGAAATATTGTTTGCTTCGTTGTAAGCAGGATTTTCTACAAATTTGATATTTGGATATTTATACAAAAGTTGGTCGAATTGTTCAGATAAATATCCTCGAACAAGATATATTTCTTCAATTCCTGCAGCAACTACAGCATCAAGTAAAGTATCGATAATACGTTCACCTTTTACACGAACTAAAGGTTTTGGTGTATTTAAAGTAATTGGAACCATTCTTGAACCAAATCCAGCGGCAATAAAAACTGCACGTTTTACTCTGTATGGTTCAAGGGCTTCAATTCCTTCTTTTGTAATTAATCCGTCTTTAATAAAGCCTTTTTCTTCAAGTGTTGTAAGTGTTGTATTTACGGTTCCTACAGAAAGTCCTGTTTTTTTTGCAAAATCTCTTTGAGAAAGTTTTTCTTTTGAATCTTCTGCAATTCTTAAAATTTCAAATTCTTTGAATAATAACATTGTATTCTCCAATTTTTTTGATATAGATTCCCGCATCGAGTGCAGGAATGACATTCAATAATATTTATTTTATTTTTGCAATTTTTTGTTTAACAAATAAATTATAAATTTCATTAAAATATTTACCGTCAGAATTGTTAATGAAACAAATGCAGCTCCTTCAACAATCATTTGTGCTTGGAACAAATTAATCATTAATGACAAAGGTTTATTTTGTGCTGTTGCAAGGAACGAAACTGCCGAAATTGTCATCATTGAGTTTACAAAAAAGTATGAAAACATTTCTAAAATTGTTGATTTCATTTGTGGAATTAATACGTCTTTTGTCAAAAGAAATTTTCCAATTCCCAAAGTTTGTGCAACAGCTTCTAAATTCATATTTATTTTTGAAAACGAATTGTATGCTAACAAATATGGTGAAGAGAAAAAGTGCATTGTGTTTACTAAAATTAAGATTGCAAATGTTGCATAAATAAAAGTTCCTTTGAAGAAAAGCATATATGACAAACCTAAAACAAGTCCTGGAATTGCAAGAGTTGTAATTGCTACCATGTGTAAAAATTTAGAAGTTTTTCCAGGTGACCGTGCTGAAAAATATGCTGTTCCAAATGCACAAATCGTTCCAACTATAGAAGTTAAGAATGCAATAATCAAAGAGTTTCCAAGATAATTTAATCCACCTGTTTTTAATGTTTTTAAGATATGACTAAATGTAAAGCTCAAATTAATTGGGTATTTTTTTACAACACTTAAAATGATAAATGAAAGAATTGGAAGTAAAACAAATAAAATAATTACGTAACAAAAAACTGATGAAACAAATAAAACTGGCTTTTTAACCGTTGTTGGAAAAGGCTTTTTTGTAAAAGATGAACTAGCTTTATCTTTATTTACAATGTCCAAAACAAAAGCAATTACAGCGGGAATTAAGAAGAAAGTTCCGATTGTTGCACCTTTTGCAAAATCAAGCATTCCAATTACTTCTTGATACATCAAAACTGGTAAAGTCATGTATTTTCCACCAATCATTAAAGGAACACCATAGTCTGTTACAATCATTGTAAATGTTGCAAAAAATACAGAAATTAATGGTTTTCTAAAATAAGGAAATGTTACAGCCTTAAATCTTGAAAATCCACGAATATTTAACACTGTACATGCTTCATATGGTGTGTAATCTTGATATTTTAGAATATCGCTAATCATCAAGAAAGCAACAGGAAAAGAGTACATTACAGAACCTGTTACAACACCACCAAAACCATAAATTGATGATTTTAAATTAAAAATATTTGTGATAATTCCGTTTGAACCAAATAACAAAATTAATCCCATTCCGTGTGAAACAGAAGGAATTAACATTGGTAAAGTAAGCAAAACGGTTATGATTGTTTTATGCCGAATTTGAGTCCTGTGTACACAAAAAGCCAACATGTAAGCTAAAACAACAGAAATTACAGTTGAAATAAAAGTTGAAACAAGAGAATTTTTTAGTGCTGTTGCAAATTGAACACCTTGAACAATTTTTTTTACATCTGCTTGGAATAAATATGTAAGCATTTTTATTAATGGTAAAATTACAACCACAATAAAGAAAACTGACAAGAGAAGTTTTACAACATAAGTTCTATTACTATCAAAATTATTTTTCTTTAACATATTTAATCAACGAGTCCATTTTTATTTGAAGATTATTAATAACAAAAGTATTTACAAAATCATCAGCAGGATTATTAATGATATTTTCTGGAGTATCTAATTGATGAATAATTCCTTCATTCATAATCATAATCTTTTCTGACATTGCAAAAGCTTCTTCTTGATCATGTGTAATGTAAATCATTGTGCTGCCATATTTTTTTTGAATACGTTTAAGTTCTGCACGCAAAGAAAGGCGTGTATCAACATCCAATGCACTCATTGGTTCATCAAACAAAATAATTTCTGGTTTCATTACTAAAGTTCTAGCAATTGCTACTCGTTGTTGTTGACCGCCAGAAAGGGAAGTAGGACGTTTATTTATATGTTCAGAAAGTCCAACATCATGAATTGTTTTTTCAACTTTTTCTCTGATTTGTTTTTTTGAATATTTTTCTACAAAATCTTTATTATGAAGAAGGGCATATTCGACGTTTTGTAGAACTGTCATATTTTCGAATAAGGCATAATTTTGAAAAACAATTCCCATTCCACGTTTGGATGGATGAAGATTTGAAATATCAGAATTGTCTTTTAAAATCGAACCTGAGTCTGATTTTTCAAGTCCAATTAAAATACGTAGCAGAGTTGTTTTTCCACACCCTGAAGGACCAAGAATAGAAAGAAATTCTCCACTTTCTACAGTAAAGTTTAAATCTTTTAAAATCTGCTTTGAACCAAATGATTTGTTCAAATTGTTGATTTGTAATTTGATTTCTGACATATTTTAACCTTAGTTTTATAGTTTAACGTTCAAAATGATATCATATTGTAACTAAATTGAACAGTAGTATGTAATTTTTTTAAAGTTTTTTACAAAATAAAGTTAAAAAAACAAGCCCAGAAACCAACATAGATTCTGAAAAAATCAAATCCTTCTAAAGATCAAGTAAAACTGATTCAGCAAGGTGCAAATCCTCTTACAAGCACAAAACGATGCGACAACAAACTCCACCTTGAATTAAAATCTAATGGAGTTTGTTACTTTGAAATAAAAAACGCACCAATAAAAAGCGACACAGGATTTACCTTTGGTAGATATGAATAGGAAAATTCAGAATTCAGAATTCTGAATTCTGAATTTTTTCTAATCTGCTTTATATTTTCCACTTAGAGCTAACATTGCGAATAAATACAAACAATTGTCGTAGTAGCGACGTTCTCCAGTTCTAAGTGGAGTTTCCCAAAAGTGACGTACGATTTTTTCGGCGTTTGCTTTTGCAGCTTCTGAACATGCTAATGTTGTTTGTGCCAATGTTGCCAGAAGTCCGATTGGATGAAGTGCTTTTTCTTCAGTTCCATCTTCTTGTAAAATTGGAGTTCCGTCGATTTTGTATTTTTTGTAATCTTTTGGATCAATATCTGCAAAAAAATTGATTAAGTTATCTGCAATTTGGCTAAATCCTGTTTCTTTTCCGTTGTTATTCCACAAAACGTCCAATCCGATATTTGCGCCAGTTCTGTAAGCGTCGCTATAAAAATCTCCGTGACCTTCTGGTGGACCGTATGGATTTGGAGTTCCGTCAAAGTTTCCGTATTCTGGATTCATTCCAGTTTTTGGATGGCATGCTTTTATCAAATATTTACGACTTTCTTGAGCTGCTCGTTTCCAAAAAGGTCTGTCTGATTCATCTGCCCATAATGCAAAATAATCATAAAAATGCATTAAATGATATGATGGGTCGCTAAATCCACAACCTGGAACAAAACGAATCAAAGCAGAATCTTTTTCCCACATAGAAATTTCGTGATGAAGACAAGTTCTCAAAATCTTTTTTGCCCAATAAGTATAATTGTAAATTCCGTCTCCATCGCCCCATTTTTTTCCAGCAAGGAACAATGCCATTGCGTAAAATTCTTCACCGTCTGGAGCAGGACCGAATGCATTTTTCTTTCCGTCAGGAGCAACTGACCAAGCAAAGTATCCTTTTAAGTAACCTTCATCCATGTACATAAAATCCATGGAGAATTTCCACATTTTGTCAAAGTATTCTTTTTTATCCATAAGAACACACATCAACATTCCGTAAGACATTCCTTCTGTACGAGCGTCGCAGTTTCCAGTGTCCATAAAATAACCAGTTTCGTTTATACCGTCAAAATAAAAACGATTGTGTCCTTCAAAAATTGCATAAAAAGTATCATTTACACGATTTTCGATTTCTTCTTTTGAATAACCATAATCCAAAAGTGTGTTTTTCATTTACAGTCTCCTATTTAATTATATTTGTTCGTACGTATTTTTTTAATTCTTCATAAAATTCAGGGAATGCTTTTTGAAGAATAATTGGAGTGCCTTTTAAGTCCAAAAAGCAATGTGAACTTGATGCACTAAATACTTCTTCATTATTAACGGTGAAGATGTACCCAAAAGTAAGTTTTAGCGCCGAAAGTTTTTGCACATAAACTTCTATTTGTATTTCATCAGGAAAAGTTGTTGTTTTCTTAAAATTACATTCTATATTAATAACAGGAGATGCAATTCCTTTGTTTTCCAAGTCGATAAAACTCCACCCGATTTGATCCAAAAAATCAACACGCGCTTCTTCCATAAAACGCACATAATTTGAGTGGTGCGTAATTCCCATTTTGTCTGTTTCGTAATAATTTACTTTGTGTGTATAAGGTTTCATATATACAATAATTGTGATTATGTCAAAAAAAGTCAATAAAAAATCTATTGGCTTTTTGCTTGAAACATAGCTTGTTTAGATATACAATGTAAGAATACTTTATATGGAGAATTTTTATGAATAATTTTATCTTTTTAGGACCTCCAGGAGCTGGAAAAGGTTCTTTGGCAGTAAAAGTTGCTGCAGATTACAATATTCCACACATTTCAACTGGTGATATTTTTAGAGCAAATATTAAAAACCAAACAGAACTTGGAAAAAAAGTTGATGCAATCATCAAATCAGGTGGACTTGTAAGCGATGAAATCACATGCGAACTTGTAAAAGACAGACTTTCACAAGATGATGCAAAAAACGGATTCATTCTTGATGGTTTCCCACGTACAATTCCTCAGGCAGAAATGTTTACAGCAATTTGTCCAGATGTAAAAGTTGTAAATTTTGAAATCGCAGACGAAATTGTAATCAAAAGACTTTCTACACGTCGTGTTTGTAAAGCTTGTGGAGCAAACTTCAACATTTTAACTCTTCCACCAAAAGTAGAAGGTGTTTGTGATAAATGCGAAGGTGAATTGTTCCAACGTGATGATGATAAACAAGAATCTATCCTTCACAGAATGGATGTTTATCGCGAACAAACAGAACCTTTAATCAACTTCTACAAAGAAAAAGGCGACATCACAGATTTGGATGCTGCAATTGAAACAAGCGAATTAATGGGAATTTTCAAGGATAAATTTCCTATGTAATAAATAGCAAAACGTCAGTTTTTGCGCGCTGAATACCGTTTTACTTTTGTTTAAACAATTGTAAAACGGTATTTTTTTTATTATCTTTTTTATAGACTAAATAAAATAAATCCATTATTATAATGATTACAATTTTATAAAGGAAACAACTTTGAACAAAGAATATCATTTAATTTTGAAAAATGCAGACATTCGTCCGTCTATTCAGCGCGTTGCAATTTATGCTTATTTGTGCGAACATCCTTGTCATCCTGATGTAGAAACTGTTTACGATGAATTATTTCCTCTTTATCCAACATTATCTAAAACAACTGTTTACAATACATTAAAATTGTTTGAAGAAAAAAATATTGTTCAATCTATAAAAATTGATGATGATAAATTGCGTTTTGATGCAGAAATGAAAAATCATCTTCACTTTAAATGTACAAATTGTGGTCAAATCTACGATGTTTTTTGCGATGAAAATCAAACTGATATAGTAAAAGAATGTTCTGAACTTTTGCCAGCAGGTTTTAAGATGAATAAAATCCAAACAAATCTTTGGGGCATGTGCAACAACTGTTTGTAAAATAATTCGGAAAATAGAATAAAAGTAAATTGATTTAAAAACTTTTTCATTCATAATGACTTTTTTATCTAAAAGGTCTATTATCATAACATTATGTTATTAGCACAAATTTTAGCTGTTTTGATTTTTGTGGTAATGTTTACACTTATAATTTTTGAAAAATTTGAGCGTCATCACATTACTTTAGTTTGTGGTGTGCTTACCCTTGTCTTTGTTTTTGGCATCGGCCTGCACAGTTGGGAATCTGTAAAAGAAACTTTAAGCTTTCATAGTATTTTTGTAAAAGAATTTTGGTTTACTGGTGGAAGTGGAGCTAGTCATGAGCCTTCAACTGGAATAAACTGGGCTACAATTTTCTTTATTATTGGAATGATGGTAATGGTGGAAGGAATGGCCCGGGTTGGATTTTTCCGTTGGCTTTGTATGCGTCTTGCAAAAATGGTAAATTACAAGGTAAAAGCAATTTTTATTGTTTTTATGTTGATGTCTGCTGGATTAGCAATGTTCATCGACAGTATTACTGTAATTTTGTTCCTTGCAACTGTTACAATTGAACTTTCGACATTATTAAAATTTAATCCACTTCCAATGATTTTGGCAGAAATCTTCTGTGCAAATCTTGGTGGTTCTGCAATAATGAGTGGTGACCCTCCAAACATAATCATCGGAACTTCATTTGGTTATTCATTTACAGATTTTATTTGTAACACAGGTGTAATAGCTGCGATTTCATTAATTTTTACATTGATTTTCTTCTATTTTGCATATAGAAAAGATTTAAAAGTTTCTCAAACTGTTGATATTTCACAACTTCCGTCTCCAGAATCTGCAATTACAGATAAAAGAGGATTTGTAATTTCTACAATCATTTTTATTTCATCAATCGTTCTGTTGGTAACACACGCAAATACAGGTTTTTCTGTTTCTACAATCGGAATTTTTATTGCAGTAGTAACATTGCTTTGTGCTCCAAAACACATTGTAGAAATCCTTAAAAAGGTAGATTACAAAACCGTGTTATTCTTCATAGGATTGTTTGTTGTTGTTGGCGGACTTGAGCAAACTGAAATCTTAACGCTCATTGCGAATTTTATTGGAAAAATTTCAGGTGGAAATGTATACTTAATGGTAGCAATAATTATTTGGCTTTCTGCTGTTGCAAGTGCATTTATTGATAACATTCCATTTGCTGCAACAATGATTCCTGTAATTCAGAGTTTATCAATTTCTACTGGAGTTCCATTAACAACATTAACTTGGTCTTTAGCAATGGGAACTGATATTGGAGGAAGTGCAACACCAATTGGAGCGAGTGCAAACGTTGTTGGAACTTCCGTTGCTGCAAAAGCCGGCTATTTTGTTGGCTGGAAAGATTATTGTGCAAAAGCAGTTCCAGCTACAATAATGGTAATGATAATTACAACTGTTTATATTTTTGCAGTCTATTTATAAAAATTCAGAATTCGGAATTCAGATTTTTTTTAGAGGGTTATTATGGAAAAACAAATTATAATTTCTATTGGGCGTGAACATGGAAGTGAAGGGCATAAAATTGCAGAACTTTTAGCTCAAAAATTAGAGTTTCCTCTTTATGATAAAAATATTTTTGAAGAAATTGGTAGAACAAAAGGAATAGATACAAACGATATTTCAAAATATGATGAAAGACCACGTCGTTTTTTTATTACAAGAAAAGTAAATGGTCATTCAAATTCTCCAGAAGAAAACGTCGCTGAATTACAGTTTGCATTGTTAAAATCAAAAGCTGCCGATGGTGATTCATTTGTTGTTGTAGGACGATGTTCCGACCAACTTTTTAGAGGGATGGAAGGCGCAATTTCTATTTTTATAACAGGTGATATGCCAGATAAAATTGCACATTTAATGGATATAGAAAATAGAACAGAAGCCGAAGCAAAAAAAGAAATTGAAAAACACGACAAACGTCGCCGCCAATATCACGATTACTTTTTCCCAAATAGCAAATGGGCAGATAGTCGCTCATACGATATTTGTGTAAATTCTAGCCGCCTTGGCGTAGAAGGCACAGTTGAATTTTTGTATGACTTTATAAATAAATTCAGAATTCAGAATTCAGAATTCAGAATTCAGAGGTTAGAGAGATGTCATTCTCGGCCTTGAGCCGAGAATCTTTTTTTACATCATCCGTCATTGCTGAGATTTCGTCAGAAAATTGTGGCACCCCACGTTTTATTCTCTTCATGAGGCTTAACGGTTTTCTCTCTAAAGAAGTGAGTAACGTTAGTTACGAACAAATCCGTGTGGCAATTCTTCATTCATAATTCTTCATTCATAATTTGATTTTTTAATTCTTAATGAATTAAAAAATCAACCGCTTTTGGCAAATATTCAAACCAGAATTGCATGTTGTGATTTCCTGGTCCTTCTTGATATTCAAAATTTGCTTTTTTATCTGAAAAATATTTTGCTAATTGTCTGTTTGGTTCAAGTAAGAAATCTTCTGTTCCACATGCCATAAAGATTTTTGGAATTGATTTGTTTTCTTTTACAAGATTGTCGTATAAAACTTCCAAATTGTATGGAGAATCAACAACTTTAGATAAATCACCAAAAATTCCAGAAAAATATTCGTAGTTTGCAACACCATTATTTTCGCCTGGTTTTAATTGTGTAATTCCACGAATAATATTTGCAGAAGAAAGTCCGGCACATCCCATAAATGTTTCTGGATGGCTCAAACCAATGTGCATTGCGCCGTATCCACCCATCGAAAATCCTATAATCATTGTTTCTTCACGTTTTTGTGCAAGATTAAAGTTTTTTCTTACATATTCTACAAGTTCTTTTCCAATAAACGAACAATATTGTTTTCCTGTGGCTGCTGAATCAACGTAAAAACTGTTTTCGCCAGAAGGGAAAATTACAGCCATATTTTGTGAGTATGCGTAATTGATGATGTCAGATTCTACAATCCAAGTGTCTTGGTCGCCATCATAGCCGTGAAGCAAAAATAAAGTTTTTGTTGGGCGGTCGTAATTTGGATTATTGTTTAAAAACCATTCAGGAGTGTCATCTGGCAAAAAAACATTAAAATGAACATGACGACACATAAGTTTTGATCTATAACGAATTTTTAATAAAGACATAACGTTTTCCTTCTGTTTTTTTTTGCTCTCTCTGATTGTTTTTATAATCAATTTTATTGGAAAAAATATTTTTTTCAATAGTAATTTCTTTGTATATTGACTTTTTATTTTGCGTATGTGAAATTCATCTTATGCATTATTCTTATAAAACAAAAGGCGTTTGTGCCTCGCAAATTGAATTTGATATTGAAAACAATGTTGTTACAAATGTTTTGTTTCATGGTGGTTGTAACGGAAATTTAAAAGCAATTTCCAAACTAGTTGATGGAATGACTGTTGAACAAATTGAAGAAAAACTAAAAGGAAATACTTGCGGTTTTAAATCTACTTCTTGTGCAGACCAATTGGCGCTTGCTGTTAGAAATTCGTTAAATCAATAATTTATGAAGATTTTATTTTACAGTTTGAATCCCTCGTTTTTTGATGAAGAAACTTTTCATTTTACGTGGTTTCCGCGTGCAGAAAATCAATGGAAAGATGTTTTACAAAAAAATCCAAACGTTTCTGTTTGTGTTGTAACTCAAAAACCGGGAATGTTTTTAACTGATTCAAATCAAAAATCATCCTCTTTGTTTGATGGCAAACTGAAATATATTTTTTTACAAAATGATGAACTAAATTACGTCGCTTCAATTATTCAAGGTGAAAATCCTGACATTGTTGTTGCTTCCTCTTTTTGGGTAACTCCATTTGATTGGACAAGCGTGCAAGATTCTTTATTGGGCGAATTGCTACAAAAAAATGGTTTGAATGTGATTTTTCATCCTTCCGAAAGTTCCGCATTGTGTTTTGATAAAAATTCTACTCGTTTGTTTTTGCAAAATAATTCTTTTAATTTTCCTGTCGGTTATGAAGTCCAACATGAATTATTTTGGTCGGAAAGAGGAAAATCAGAAGTAAAAACGAACGTTTATAAAGAATATATTTTGTCTAAAATTCAAAAGTTGAATTATCCTGTTGTAATAAAAGACTGTTACGGTTTAAGTTCGTATGGAATGGAAGTTTGCAAAACGTTCAATCAAGCAAAAGCGTTTTTATTAAGTAAAAAAAATAACGGAAATAAAATCGTGGAAGAATATATCGACGGACTTCAGTTTGGTGTAGAAGTGTGGGGAAGTTCTGGAAAATATGAAGTTTCGCCATCTTTTTTATTCAGCGTAAATCAGTACGGAATTACAAGTCCTAAGCAAAGTATAAAAGTTGGTCCTGTAAAAAATGATGAATTACAAAATGAAGTTTTACGGATTTGTGAATTGTTAAAATTCAGCGGTGTTGCACAATTCGACGTTGTTTTTGATGGAAAAAATTGGTTTGTTCTTGATATAAATCCTCGTTTGTCTGGAATGTCGAGTTGTGTTGCATGTTGTGAAAATACGACGGTTGTTCAAAAATTAATAAATCTTGCGTGTCAAAATCAAACTTTGCAAGAAAGTGATTTATTAAAAACAGAGTTGTTTAAAACAGACTTGTTAAAAACAGACCTGTTTAAAACTCTTGATATAAAAATCAAAAATCAAGAACAGAAAATTTTGGATGAATTGGTAAAACTTCCTTTTGTAAAATGTGTAAATCAAACTGTAAACGATTTGGCAAAGCAACATCGTGAAAGTGGTTTTTGCGAACTCATTTTATGCGATGACTCTTTTGATTTGTTGCTCCAGGATTTAGATTTTTTGCGAGAAAAATTTCCAAATACAATAGAAGAACAATTTTATCAAACTGCAAAAAAGATGATTTTTTCTATTGCGTAGACAATTTATTGCTAAAATATTTTCTATAATTCATCTTTTTAAATTCTAGAGGTGTGTATCCTTTTAGTTTTTTGAATACGCTTATAAAATGGCTGTGTGAAGAAAATGCAAAATAATTACTGATTTCTATTGTAGAAAATTCACCGTAAATTAACATATTTGCAGCAGCTTCAATTTTTAATTTTGTGATGTATTGATTAATCGTAGTTCCTGTTTCTTTTTTAAATAATTCGCATAAATACGATTTGTTTATTTCTAAAATATCTGCCATATCATCAAGCAGAATTTTTTCGTGAAGATGGTCGTAAATGTAATCAATCGCTTGATGAATTTTTTTGGAATATCCACCTGATTTTTTTAATTCTTTCATACGATTTGTAAAGTCGTAAGTTACTTCTCTGTGCAATAAAACAATGCTTTCGACATCATTACAAACGTCAAGTTGCTGAATGTAAATATCGCTCAAAGTGTACGCAGTTTCGTGTGGCAATCCTCCTTCTATACAAAAACGTGTAATTAAAGCGATTGTGATTATTAAGTGATATTTTAAGTTTCTGATAGGATTTTTGGATAAAATTCCAAGTTTATCGCTTTGTAAAGGTTGCATTACTTTTTTTAAGGCTTCAAAATCTCCATTTTTTACAGCTTCATAAAATACAAGTTCAATTTCATACCCTTGATGTTGGATTGCATTTTCACGTTGAAGAAATAATTTGTGTGAAAGAATTTTTTCAGATTTCATAAGTTTATCCAAATATATTGATATTTAAACAAATATTATTATATTTTTCTGTAAAATTCAATGTTATTTTATTGTTGGAAATAAGGTGAGAATATCACGTGGAGGAAAAAATGAAAAAAATTTTATTAGTATGTCTTTCAATGTTGTTAGTTCTTAATACATTGACAGCAGCGCCAAAAAAGGCAAAAAAAGGAAATCCTTATAAAGATGTAGTTCTTGAAAAAGATCCAACAACAAAAAAAGTTTACAACTTTAAAGGAATGAATATTATTATTGGAGACTGGTGGTCACCAGATGTTCCAAATCCACCTATCAACCAAGCTCAAGAAGATGAAGTTGCTTATAGAGATTGGCTTCAAGAAAAATACAAATTCACAATGAATATGAAAACATTTGCTTCATGGGATAGACAACCACAATCTGTAGCAAACTTCTGTATTACTGGTGGTGAAGAAAACTATGTATTCGTAGTTGACTCTCGTTCTGTAAGTGCTGCTTTGCGTTCAGAATTGTTCTTTGATTTGAGCAAAGTTACTGATGTAGATTGGTCAAACAAAAAATGGGACAAATCAACAGCAGAAAAAATGAGCCGTGGCGGAAAAATTTACGGTATGCGCCCACTCGCTCCAGAACCACGCCTTGGATTGTTCTTCAACAAACGTCTTTTACAAGAAGCTGGTGTTGATCCAGAATCAATTTATGATATGCAGGCTAACGGTACTTGGACTTGGGAAGCATTTGAAGATATTTGTAAAAAAGTTCAAAGAGACTTAGATAACGATGGTATTATCGATATTTATGCTATGGCTAACGTTACAAACGACTTTACAGCTTTGGCACTTGCTTCAAACGGAACTGCATTAATCGACCGTGATGAAAATGGAAAATTATTCAACAATGCA
Organism: Treponema bryantii; assembly: GCA_015061465.1. Taxonomy (GTDB): domain Bacteria; phylum Spirochaetota; class Spirochaetia; order Treponematales; family Treponemataceae; genus Treponema_D; species Treponema_D bryantii_D. Next base: position 14,224 of record SUWN01000019.1, read on the forward strand.
AACTCTCCAAAAGCTTTGGAAGTTTGGGAATGGATTATCCACATGGTAAAAAATTATGAAATGCCAACTCCAGAAGGTGCTGCTTGGGACTTCATGAAAGACGAATTCTTAAACGGTGGAATCGCATTCACAGTTGATGCTCAATATACAGTAAACGTTGGTGGTCTTTTCCATGATATGAAAGACGACTATGGTTTTGTATGTTTCCCACTTGGACCAAGTACAGACGGAAAATATAAAACAGTACATGATGATAACATTTATGTAGTTCCAGGTTGTTACGATGACGCTCGTGCTAAAAAAATTGTAAAAGCATTCGACATCTATATGTCTGACACACCAGGATATGATTCAGAAGAAGTTTGGAAAGAAGGTTTCTACCCATTATTTAGAGATGCTCGTGCAGTTGATGAAACTCTCGAACTTATGAGAAGTAATCCAAACCCACGCTATGATACAATGATTGCTGGTTTCAACTATGGTCACGACTTCATTCTTCCACTTTGGTTCGGTGGAGCAACACCACAGGAAGCTTACGAAGCATCTAAAAATATCTGGCAAGGACTTTTGGACGACGCAAACCGCTAATCTAAATAGCACAATATAAAAAAACAAAAAAAGCCATTTTCAATAACAAAATATGTTAATGGCTTTTTTTTTTTAACAAAAAATTTTGAGGAATAAAAATGAAACTAAAAAAAGGTGTAAACTTCGGTGGTTATTTGTCACAATGTGTTCATACAAAACAACATTATGATACTTTCATTTTGGAAAAAGACGTTGAAACTGTTGCAAACTTAGGTTTTGATCACATTCGTCTTCCTTTTGATTCAGAATTAGTTTTGAGTTCAGATGGAAAATTCATTGAAAGTGGATTTGACTATCTAACACAAATGATTGAATGGTGTAAAAAATATAATTTGAACATTGTTTTAGATTTACATAAAGCACCAGGTTATGATTTTAATGACGCTGGCAATAAAGAAAAAAATAATCTTTTTAATAACGCTTATTGCCAAAAATTATTCATTGAATTATGGAATTCTATTTCGTTCAGATACGGTTTTTATCAGAATGTTGCTTTTGAATTATTGAACGAAGTTGTAGAAAGTGAAGTTGCAGAGAATTGGAATGTTCTTATTAAAAACACAGTAGAAAAAATCAGAAGCAACGCTCCTACAATACCAATTATTTACGGTGGAATTCAATGGAATAGTGCAAGAACATTAAAATTGTTAGATAAACCAATTGATGAAAATATCATTTTTACATTCCATTTTTACGAACCATTGATTTTTACACATCAAAAAGCATCTTGGGTTGCAGGAATGAGCCCTACAGAAGATATTTTCTATCCTAGATCAATGGCTTATTATGCAGAAAAATCAATTCCTCTAGGATTTAAAGGAAAAGATACTGTAGATTCAGTAGAGGATGAAGGTAAAAGTATTTTTACAGAAATGATTACAGAAGCTGTAAGTGCCGCAGAAAATGCGGGAGTTTCTTTGTATTGTGGTGAATATGGTGTAATTGATGTTGCTCCAGTTCAAGATACTTTGGCATGGTTTAAAGATTTTCATGAATGTTTAGACAAATATGATATTGGACATGCAGTTTGGTCTTACAAAGAAATGAATTTTGGAATTATGGGAAGTCATTATGATTCAATTCGTGATGAATTAATCAAAACAATGACTAAATAATTTTTTTGTCTCCTTCTTTGGGCTGTCTAAATTTTTTAGGCAGCCCATTTTTTTTTCTAAACATCAAATAAAAAAATTCCGATGTATAAAACAAATGGACTATTTAGGGGTGTTTTATGGGGAAAATAAGACATTTATTTTTTGTTTTTGTTGTTTTTTTACTTGCAAGTAATTGTTTTGCGGAACAGATTTCTTTTCAAGTAGTACAGCATGATAAAAGATTTAAGGAAATAACAGACGAAGTTTTATCTGTTGAAGATGAATTACTAACTAGATTTTTTGAAAAAGGATTTATTGTAACAAATTCTCCTGCAGTAATTTCCGAATCAAAAAATCAAACTGATTTATTGTGGTCCAAAGGACTTGGAGAAGCTTTTGAAGGTTCTTCTGATTTTTTTGTTCAAGTAAATATTTATTTGGAAGAAATTGAAGAATCTGAAATAAAAAAAGACGTAATTATAAATAGAGTTGATTGGATTTTGGCAAACGCATTAAATGGCGAAACAATCGAATCAGGTTCTCTTAAGAAAGTAAATAATATTTCTAACGATATTATTTCAAAAATAAATAATGTAATTAAAGCCTAAGGATGGGATAGGAATATGAAAATTAAATCTTCAAAAATTATTTCAAAAATTGTAAGTATTCTTGCAATCTGTTTTTTGCTCACTTCATTTAGTCCTTCACTTGATGGAAGAGCTGTTGTTGTTGAAGACGGTGTTTTTCCTCAAGGATTGTTTGCAAAAACAGTTGGTTATCTTCCTGGAGATATTATTAGTGTAACAAATATCGCTGGTGATGCAAATGTTGATTTATTAGTAATAGGTGCTTTAGATCCTTCTGAAGGCGTTGCGATTATGCTTTCTCCAGAAGCTGCGGCAGCAATTGGAATTGAAAAAAATTCAAATAGTCTTGTAAAGATTACAAAACGTTCAAATCAAGATGAAAGAGTTTACGGTTCGGCAGTTATTTCAAAAACAATTCAAGGAAATGATGAAGTAGTGGAAGAAATCCCTGCACAAGTAGATATGGACGAACCTATTGATGAAGAAGTTCCATTACAAGTCGATATGGATGACCCAATCATTCAAGAAGAAAATGTACTTAGCGAAGAAGAAAATACAGAAGAAGAAATATTTGCAGAAGAAGAAACTTTTGTAGATGAACAAATCTCTGAAGAAATAATTTCAGAAAACAATGTAGATGTTGAGGAAACTGTTCTTGAAGAAGAGCCTGAAGTACAAATTCCAGAGACAGAAGAAAATATTCCTGAAACAGAAGAATTGATAGTTGATGAAGAAGTAATTTCTGATGAAGAAAATTTGGATGATGTTGAAGAAGAAACTGATAATCCTTTACAAGAGGCCTTAGATTTAGAAGAAGCATTATTTGAAGAAAAAGAACCAATTGAAGAAGAAATTATTTTTGAAATAGAAGAACCTTTAGCCAATGAGATTTTACCAACAGAAGAAGTTGTAACTGAGGAATTAGTTGAAGAAGAACTTCCTGCAGAAGAAGTTGTAACTGAAGAATTGGTTGAAGAAGAACTTCCTGCAGAAGAAGTTGTAACTGAGGAATTAATTGAAGAAGAACTTCCAACAGAAGAAATTGTAACTGAAGAATTAGTTGAAGCAGATGAACTTACAGAAATTGAAGAACCAATTCAAACAGAAACTGATATTCTTGAAGATGAAATTGAAGAAGAAATGTTTGAAGTTGATGAACCTGCTGCAGAAGAATATGATGAAACTGAAATTGGTGCAGAAGGAACTGAAATCCCAGCTCCATTCCTTGAAGTTGTTGAAGATAGTGAATTGGAACCTATTGATTATGCAACAGAAAGAGAAGTAATTTCTGAGCCAGTTGAAGAAATCTTAGAAGAAATTCCAGCTGAAACAGAATTTGAAGAAGAAGCTGTAGAGGTTGATGAGTTAGCCCCAATAGAAGAACCTGAAGAAGTTGTAGAAGAAGCCTCTGAAGAAGAAGTTTTGGATGTAGACGAATTATCTCCAATAGAAGAAACAGAAGATTCTGATGAAGTAATCCTTTTGCAAGAAGAAACAGAAGACGCTGTTAGCGAAGAAACAACAGAAAATACAGATGAAGTAACTTTCTTGGAAGAAGAAGCTCAAATTGAAGAAGAAGTTGCAGAAGAAGAAACTGTTGAAACAGAAACTGAAGAATATGAAGCAATCGTTTTAGTTCCTGCAGAAGAAAATCCTCCTGTTGTTGCAAGTGTGATTGAAGAAACTCCTGTTGTTTCAAACGAAGAAGAAACTGTAATTCCTGTTGAAACAAATGTTGTAGTAAATGTAGAGCCAGAACCTGTTGCTACAGTAATAGAAGAACAGCCTGTAGTAGCAAATGTAGTAGAAGTTGAACCAACTGCAACTTCTTACGAAAGATACATCGTTCCATCATTAAGAGAATTGGAAAGTGGAAAATACTACATTCAAATTGCAACTATGAAAAATGATGAATATATTATGGACATTGTAAATAAATACGGAAATAACTATCCAATTACAATTGTTCCAAAATCGTCAGGAAATGCAAAACAAGTAATGATTGGACCAATCACAATTGATGAATATGGTGCATTATTAGAACGTTTCAAATCTTACGGATTCAAAGATGCGTTCTTAAGAAAAATTAGATAAAAAATCATCTCTGTAAGGCGATGAAACTATAATTAGCAATAAAAATGGCTGCTTTAGATGTTTTCAAAACTTCCAAAAGCAGCCATTATTTTTTACTTAGCCCTAGTCTTTATTTTGTGAAGAAAAGGTCGTTATACATTAAATTGGTCAATTTGTTGGTTAATCTGTTCAATAGAAACATTTACTTCTTCAGAAATATTTTTTAGTGCAGAATCAATTTCTTGAACTTTATCAACACAGTCCGACAAGTGTTCCATGCTGTTTTGAATTTCTAAAGTAGTTTTTTGAAGATTTTCAACAGATTTTGAAATTTGTTCACTTCCTTTAGAAATCTCTAAACCATGGTTTTTAACTTCTTCTGTACTGTCGTTCATAGAACTTAGTGATTCAATTATTTGATTAGAACCTTTTATTTCATCATTGAGAGTGATTTTTATATTTTTTACAATATCATCAGTTTCTTTAATTTGGTTTGCAACAGTAACAAAAGATTCTGTAGATTCTTGTGAAACTTTTACAATTGATTCAATTGTGTTTTTTATATCAATTAAATGGTTTCCAATTGTTTTTGTTTGTTCATCAGAAGTTTCTGATAATTTGCGAATTTCATCGGCAACAACGCTAAAACCTTTTCCTGCTTCACCTGCATGGGCTGCTTCGATAGCTGCATTCATGGCTAATAAACTAGTTTGAGAAGTAATATGTTGAATTGTTTGGTTTGCTTCTTCTAGGAGTTTTGATTGATTTACAATTCTATCTATTTGAACTTCTACCTCTTTTTGTTTTTCAGAGCCAACTTTTGTACTAGAAATTAAATTTGAAAAAGAGTGAGCCATATTTTCAATATCATTATTAATTGAATCAATGTTTGAGAATGTTCTCTTTACTGCAGTTGAAGCAACATTTACTGCTGAAACTTGATTTTCTAAAGAAGTGTTGAATTGTGAAATTGAAGTAGAAATGTTGTTTACAGCATCGGAAGTGATTTGAACAGCAATATTTTGTTCTGAAAGTTGGGAATGAACATTATCACAATTGTCAGCAATTTGTTGAATTGCATTTGTAGTATCATCTGTTCTTGTAATCAAATCTTTTCCATTTTTTTCAAGTGTAAAGCGAGATTTTTTTATATTTGAAATTAATGATTGTAATACTTCTTTAAAATTATTAAAACTTGTAATTACTTCTCCAATTTCATCATTTGTTTTAACTTCTATTCTTTCTGTTAAATCTGCTTTACCACTGGCAATTTCTGCAATAGACGTTCTAAGAGTTGAGTTAAGTATGTTTAGAGGTTTTAGAGTTTTTGAAATAAAGAGAATACAAATTAAAACTATAACAAATGCAGCTAAAAGTCCTAGTATTCCTACATTTCTTTCCAATAATTCTAAAGAACCAAACAATGAGTCATAAGGAACTGCGCAAACAACATTCCAATCATATCCTTCAATTGGGTATGAAACAGAAAGCATTTTTTCATCTGTTAAAACTGAAGTGTATCTCTGTAAAGATTTTTTTTCTGCAAGGGAAAGAATCTGTTTTGTGTAATCATTTAAGTTTTGTTGATTTTGCGCAATCGATTCGTCAACGGAAGTAATGATTTCATGCGTAGTTCTATTTACAATTATAGGATGTATGTCATTTATAACTTCAACAGAATTTGCAATATCATTTATTACATTGCCTCTTAGAACTGAAACCATACATCCTAATGGTTTATTGAATTTATCTTTGACAACTGTCGAAAGGAACATTAAAACTTGATTGTTTACACTTGAAAAACGAGGGTCCTCTATATAATCTTTGCCAGTCGAACAAGGACCTGTTATATAAGGTTTATTTGGTAATTGTAGAATTGTTCCATTTGGTAATGCTAAAAATCCATCTTTATCATAAAAAGCAATATTTTCATATTTATCAGAGAATTGTGAATAATATGGTAAGAAAAATTGGCATTTTTCCAAGACATCTTTTTTTTCCTCAAATTCTTCTACAGTATAATCATTTTTTGTTATTAATGGTAATTTTGCAAAAGCATGAATTAGAGCAAATTCTTCATCCATTTTTGCTTTTACTTGTTTTGCTGAACTTTTTGCAATTTCAGATAAAGTTATTTCTGCTAATTTTGTGTATTCATTTTTTTCATGTCTAGTTACATACATACTAAGGCTTATTAGTGTGAAAACAGTGATAAAAGAAATGATTACAGTAAGACGTCTACGTAGAGATTTTTTCATTTTTATGCCTCAAATTTGTTTTATTTCTAAATTATAAACCCAAAACATAAAAAATGGTATTGATATTTATAAAAATAGTAAATTTAAACAAAAAAAGGACTGTTACCTTCATTCAAAGGAACAGTCCTTTTTTTTCTATTTAGGGTTTATTACAAATCCTAAAAACGGACGAGTCAAGGCCTTGAGCAAAGCGTGCCTTGACCGTACGTATTACAAGAATTATATTGTATAAATCCAACCTTCTGGAGCTGGTAAACGTCCCATTTGGATTCCTGTTAATGTGTCGTAGATTTTTGTCAAAACAGGTCCCATTTCTTGTTTACCGTCGTTGAATTTAATTTCTTTTCCGTGGTCGTCAATTTGTCCAACTGGAGAAATTACAGCAGCAGTTCCACAAAGTCCACATTCTGCAAAGTCTGCAATTTCATCTTTAGAAATTTTGCGTTCTTCAACTTCCATGTTCAAATATTCTTTAGCAACAATTATTAAAGAACGACGTGTAATTGAAGGCAAGATTGTGTCAGATTTTGGTGTAACAAGTTTTCCATCTTTTGTAATAAAGATGATGTTTGCACCACCAGTTTCTTCAATATATGTGTGTGAAGTTGGATCCAAATAAATATTTTCTGCATAACCACAATTATGAGCGTCTACAATGTTGTGCAAACTCATAGCGTAGTTTAATCCGGCTTTAATATCACCAGTTCCGTTTGGAGCAGCACGGTCTCTGTCAGAAAGTCTAACTTTAATAGGTTTTACACCACCTTTAAAGTATGGACCAACTGGAGTTACCAAAATTCTGAATTGATATTCATCAGCAGGTTTTACACCAATTACAGCGCTTGAACCAAACATAAATGGACGAATGTACAAAGTTGCACCACTTCCGTAAGGTGGAACCCAGTCTTTATTTGCTTCAATTGTTTTTAAAACTGCTTCAATAAATCTTTCTTTTGGGAAAACTGGCATTTCTAGTCTTTTACAAGAGGCTTCCATTCTATCTGCGTTTAAATCTGGACGGAATGTAACAATATCACCATTTTCTGTTGTGTAAGCTTTTAATCCTTCAAAACAAGTTTGTGCATATTGCAAAACACCAGCACATTCAGTCATTTTAATAGAATGATTTTTTGTTAATTTTCCTTCATCCCATTCACCATTTTTCCAATTTGCAACAAAGCTTTTTGTTGTTTTCATGTAACCAAATGGTAAGTTACCCCAGTCTAATTTCTTTTTTCCCATTTTAGAACCTCTCAAAAGTTTTTTTTATTATTACTAAAGTATTTTAATATATTTAAAGTTTTTTTGCAATCAAATTTTATATGAATTTGTGATTGATTGCTTATTTTTGTTATTTAAGATATTCTTAATAAATTACTTATTATATTGCAGCGCACGCCGGCGTTGCGTGGAGGATTTTTTATGGCAAACGAAAAAGATGAACACAAGTGTACTTTGGACAAAATCATCAGTCTTTGTAAAAGAAGAGGTTTTGTTTATCAAGCAAGTGAAATTTATGGAGGTCAGGCTGGTGCTTGGGATTATGGTCCACTTGGTGTAGATTTTAAAAGAAATATACAAAATGCTTGGTGGAAAGAAATGACTCAAATCCACGATGATGTAGTTGGGCTTGATTCAGCAATTTTCCAGCATCACACAACTTGGGAAGCAAGTGGACACGTTGCTCACTTCTCTGACCCAATGATTGACTGTACAGAATGTAACGCTCGTTTTAGAGCAGATAAACTTATTGAAGATTTCTGTGAATCACACAATATCACTCCAGAAAAACCTGTTGATACAATGACTCACGAAGAAATGAAAGCTTTTGTTGAAGAAAAAGGAATTAACTGTCCAACATGTGGTGGTCACAAATATACAGATGTTCGTGAATTCAACCTTATGTTCAAAACATATCAAGGTCCTGTTGCTTCTGATACTTCAATTATTTATCTTCGCCCAGAAACATGTCAGGGTATTTTTACAGATTTCAAGAGCATTTGTCAGTCAAATCGTATGAAGATTCCTTTTGGAGTTGCTCAAGTTGGTAAATCATTCCGTAACGAAATCATCTTTAAAAACTTCATTTTCCGTACTTGTGAATTTGAACAAATGGAAATGGAATATTTCTGTAAACCAGGAACAGAAGATGAAACATTTGACCGTTGGAGAAAAGACCGTTGGGCTTTCTATTTGAAATATGGTATTTCAGAAAAAAATCTCAAATGGCATCATCACGATAAATTAGCTCACTATGCAAAAGATGCTTACGATATTACTTACAACTTCCCAATTGGTTTTGAAGAAGTTGAAGGAATTCACAGCCGCACAGATTTTGACTTAAGCCAACACGCAAAATATTCTAAAAAAGATATGTCTTACATCGATCAAGAAGATGGAAACAAAAAATACATTCCTTATGTAATTGAAACTTCTGCTGGATTAAACCGTAACTTCTTGATGTTCCTTTGTGAAGCATACGAAGAAGAAAATGTTGGTACAGATGGAGCTGAAGACTACAGAACAGTTCTTCACTTGGATCCACGTTTAGCACCAATTACAGTTGCAGTTCTTCCAATCATGAAAAAAGATGGTCTTGCTGAACTTGCAAAAGAAATTCAACATGAATTAAAAGAAGATTTTGTTACAGATTATGATGTAAGCGGAACAATCGGAAAACGCTATCGTCGTCAAGATGAAGTTGGAACTCCATTCTGTGTTACTGTAGACTATCAGACAAAAGAAGATAACACTGTAACAATTCGCTTCCGTGATAGCATGGAACAAATTCGTGTAAAACGTGAAGATTTAGTTGTTGAATTACAAAAAGCAATCAAAGCGTATAAACAACCAGAAAAAAAATAAAAAATGGAATACGTAAGACTTGGAAAAACAGACATTTTGGTTAGTCGCATTGCTTTTGGGGCTATGCGATTATCAAATGCTCTGGGACAAGATAATGCTGCTTCTATTGTAAGAAAAGCGTACGATTCTGGTATAAACTTTTTTGATACAACAAGTAAAATTCCAGAAAGTGAAAAACTTTTGGGAGATGCGTTGTACGACATCAGAAGAAATGTGTTTTTATCTACAACAACAGCGGCATTAACTGCCAAAGAAATTAAAGATAATATTGAAGAAAGTCTTATGTCTTTGCATTGCGATACAGTTGATTTGTATCAATTTGAAACTGAAAAATTTTTGCCAATTCCAGGTGGTGCAGATAAGATTTACGATACTTTATGTGAATTAAAACGTAATTCAAAAATTAATCACATTGGTATCGTAACAACAAACACTCAAACTGCAAAAAAAGCAATTGAATCTGGTTTGTACGAAACATTGCAATTTCCATTTAATCCTGCAAGTTCCGAAGAAACGATTGAAATTGTAAAAATGTGCGAAGAATACGATGTTGGTTTTCTTGCAATGCAGCCTTTGTGTGGCGGTGTAATTCAAAATATTCCTTTAGCGTTAGGATTTTTGCATCAATACGAAAACGTAGTTCCTCTTTGGGGCGTTCAAACTCAAGAAGAATTGGAACAGATTTTGTATTTTAATGACCATCCACCAGTGATTGATGAACAGTTTAATGAGGATATAGAGAATTTGCGAAATTTCTTCAATTAAAATATCGCACTCTAAATTATTACTAGAAATCTACCGAAATATGTATTATAGTAGTAATATAAATGCTTTTAAAATTATACGGGAGGTAAAACGATGGCTTATAAAATTAGTGATCAGTGTGTAAACTGTGGAGCTTGTGAACCAGATTGTCCAGTTTCTGCAATTTCAGAACAAGACGGAGCTCGCGTAATTGATGCAGATGCTTGTATCGATTGTGGTAGTTGTGCTGCTTCTTGTCCTGCAGACGCAATTTCAGAAGCTTAATTCTTTTTTAAGAATATTAAAAAGGGGTGTGTTGTCTAAATTTTTGGCAGCCATCCCTATTTTTTTGGAAAAATTATGAATTTTATATCAAAATTAAAAAATGCGTTTATTAATTTCTCAAAGTTTCTTTTGTTAGCAATTTTGTGCGTTCTTGCAACAATAATTGTTTCGTGGCCTTTATGGAAACTTGCAACTGCAAATTCAAAAATTTATTCCATTATTGTTATTTCATTATTAATCGCTTATTTTGTTTTCTTAATTATTAAAAAAATTGTAAACAGGAAAAAACATGAATAAAAGGCTGATTTTTTTGCCTTTGTTTTTTTTCGTGTGTCACATTCTTTTGGCAAATCCTTCTAAAATAATTCACCTCGATTCTTCAAGATTTCCGGAAATTGAGGAATTAAAATCAACAGATATTTTATTTAAAGAATTTTGTTTTATTGTAGAAGATAATTATAAATTGATTGCGGCGGATAAAGAACCTCAATTGTTGTTTTTTAAATATATTGTTAAAGATGATTTAAATCTTTTGGGATTGTCTGCAAGGTGTAATATTCCTTACGAAACCATTGCTACTTTAAATTCTATTTTTTCTACAACGGAAAATTTAGAGAATAAAGTTGTTTTTTTGCCAACAGTTCCAGGAATTTTTATAAAAAAAGACGGAAAAACAACTTTTGAAGTATTATTGTATCAGAATGCAAAGGAGAACAACTTAACAAATAAAAATTTATGTTATAAAATAAACGGAGTGTCTTTTGAATTTTTACAAAATCAAAGACTTTCTTCAACTGAGCGTGCTTATTTTTTAGATTCGGCTTTAGGCTTACCTTTAGCAAAAGGTGATTTTTGGGTTTCGTCGGAATTTGGAAAAAGAAAAAATCCTTTTTCAGGCGAATGGAAAAATCATAACGGAATTGACTTTGCTGCAAATGAAGGAACTCCAGTCTATGCGGTAAAAGATGGCAAAGTTGCTTTATGTAAAAAAAATGATAATATTTTTGGAAATTACATTATATTAGAACATGATGATGGTTCTATGACAAGTGTTTACGCTCATCTTTCTAAAATGAATGTGCATCAATCTAAAATCGTAAAAAAAGGTGAGATTATTGGTTTTGTAGGTCAGAGTGGAATGGTAACTGGCGCTCATCTACATTTTGAAATTAGAAAAGGTGGAATTCCAATGGATCCACAAAAAAAACTTAAGTTATAAAATTAGGATAAATTAATGAGAAAGTTTTTACTTTTTTGGCTGATTTGTTTATTTTCCTCACAAGTTTTTTCAGAGCAATTTAGAGTTGGTCAAATTCATTCTGTAGATTTACAAATTCAGCCTGATTTTAAATCGTCTAAAAACGTAAAAATTATTGATGCTATCGCAATAAACTTGCCAGAAGATAAAACTTTTATAGATGCTGTAGAAATTAAAATGGAAATCCCAGAAAGTGTTGCTTCTTGGCGAGATTCTGTTGCTTGTTCTCTTTATGAAAAAATCACTCCCGAACCAACTGAATCACAGATTGATTATTTTGGAAACCGAGTAAATCTTCAAGTTTTGCCTGGTAAATTGTCATGGATTTTACAGATTCCTTTGGCAAAAGACAACGAATTAAAATCAGACCAATATGTAACACGAATTCAAAAAATTCCTGATGTTTCAAATGGATTTTTGTTTGTCAGACTTCATCCTATTATGAAAGGAATGCCTGATGAAGTTTTTGAAAAAAATATAAAAGTGACAATCACGCCAGTTTTGAAAAATAAAGGTTTATTAAATCTTTCGGTTTTAAGTCAAAATGAACAGTTACAAAATTGTTCTCTATTCATAGATGAACAACCGTTTAATTTGACAGAAGGAAGTGCAAAAATTATTTTGGATACGGGACTTCATACCGTTTCTGTAATTTCAGAATTTTATCGTTCTGAAGTTAGAACAATCAGAATTGACCTAGCAAAAAAATCAGATTTAATTGTTGAATTAAAAAGTCTGGATCCAACTCTTATTGTTACTGCTCCAGATGGAGTGAAAATCTTTTTGGATGATGAAGAATTTTTGGATGTAAATAAAGAAGTAAAAATTGCAGAAGGGGAACATAAAGTTAGATTTTCTGTTGGAGAGTACGATATTACACGAACATTGACTGTAATAAAAGGAAAAACTTATAAAGCAGATTTCACACTTGATTTACAAATCACAGAAGAAGATTAATTTGTAATTTTTTTTTAAATTATTAAAGTTTTTTACTAATAATGACGATATTATATATATCAAGGACATTTTCCCCTCCCACCCATGTCCTTGATTGCCTGATGGGCATGGCACGGTACTTCCGTGCCTTTTTTTTTGTCTTTTTTTTTGTTTTTGTGATAAAATATTTCATACATGCAAATTAAGTGGTTTCAGAATTTCTTAAATAAACATCCCATTAGAAAGAGTCTCATTACAATATTTATATTGTTTGTTTTGTTGCCTTTCACATTTATTTCGGTTTTTCACATTCATTATTTGTACAATACTTTAATGGATGCAGAAATAAACAAGGTAAAATCAAGTTATACTGATACTGAAGAAAATTTAACAATGATTTTGGAAAAAATTGTTGCTTTTTCCGACAGACTTTATGTAAATAAACAAATTCAATCTGTTTTGACAAAAAAATATTCTGATATACGTGAAGTTTATGCAGATTATACAAACTTAACTTTTTTAGAAGATTATTTGCGTACTTATGATGAAGTTGAAAATTTTAGATTTTATACAGATAATCAAGCGTTATTAGATAACTCATTTATTGTAAAGGCAACTTGGAAATTAAAAACAGAGTTGTGGTATGATACTGCGTTACGTTTGAAAGGCGCTCCTTTTTGGACTATAAAAAAAGACTCAGTAAATAAAAAAGAATATTTGAGTTTAGTTCGTTCAGTATGGAACACATCGAACGGACGTTTTATTGGTGTTTTGTGTATAAATCTTGATGGTGAAGTGATTGAAAAACAATTGCATAATCAATTTTTTGATACGTCTATTGTTTTTAATAAGAGAATTTTATATTCCAATAATAAACAAATGCAAGCAAGAGATAGAGCCCAACTTCTTTCAGTTTTTGAAGAATCGCATAATTTGGAAATACAGACAATTGATTTTATGGGAAAAAAGACAAGCGTTATGTGCGGAGAATTTTTTCCTGCAAAAACAGAGTTTAACGGTTTTGGTATAATTTATTTAATTCCGCTTGAACAAATGATTGATGCAACTTTGGAAATCTTGTTTTTTTCATCGTTGTTTTTCATTATTATGATTTTCATATTGTTTTTATTTATCTTGACTTTTACAAGATATGTAACAAATCGTGTTAAAAAACTTCAATACGGAATTTCAAACGTAGTCCAAAAGAATTTTGAAATTCCTCCTTCTATTGGTGGTAAAGATGAATTTGAACAAATTTACAGCAAATTATACGAAATGTCTTGTGATATTAAAGAATTGATTGAGCAAGTTTACACTCAAAATATAGAAAAAGAACAATTGTCAGCAAAACAAAATGAAATTCGTTACAAAATGCTTGCAACTCAAATTAATCCGCACTTTTTGTTTAATACGCTTGAAACAATCCGAATGAAATCTTTGGCATCTGGAGAAAAAGAAGTTGCAATGATGTTAAAACTTTTGGCTTCGTTGTTACGTTACAATCTTTCGGTAGAAGGAAAACCCGTTCCTTTGATTACAGAATTGGATGCAATTCAAAATTATTTAAATATTCAGCATATTCGTTTTGGAGAAAGAATTTCTTTTGATGTTGTAACAACTTGTGATGTTCAAAACCAGATGATTTTGCCTTTGTTGATCCAGCCTCTTGTAGAAAATTCAATCTCGCACGGATTGGAAAATACAATTTCGGGTGGTTTTATTTATATTTTTATTACTTCAGATGAAGAAAGTGATGATATAATTATAACTGTAAAAGATAATGGAACTGGGATGTCTCAGGAAAAATTGGATGAATTAAATGCAAAAATAAATTTAGGCGCTGCAGAAGATTACACTTCTTCTATCGGGCTTGTAAATGTAAATTCTAGAATAAAGATTTTTTATGGAAAAGATTATGGAATGACAATTGCAAGTAAAGAAGGCGAAGGTACTACTGTAACTATTCGGGTAAAAAAAGTGAGTTTAAAATCATAAGGCGGAGGAAACATGTTAAAAGTATTAATTGCTGATGATGAATTGAGTATTAGAGAAGGTCTAAAATGTGTAATTGACTGGGAAGATTGTGGATTCAGAATTTGTGGTGAAGCAACTAATGGAATCGAAGCTTTAAACAAAATAAATGAACTTCAGCCAGATTTAGTTTTGCTTGATATAAAAATGCCCGGTTATACAGGTATTGAAGTTATGAAACAAGTAGATACTTATTGTACCAAAATGGGAACTCCAAAACCAGCGTTTGTTATTTTGTCTGGTTTTTCTGACTTTGAATATGCAAAAGACGCTTTGAATATGGGCGCAAAAGCTTATCAATTAAAACCAGTTGATGAAGAACTTTTGGAAAAAACTGTAAAAGAAGTTGCAGAAGAAATTCATACTCAAAGAAATTTGGTTACTACTTCATTGAATGTAAAAAAACATGAAGTAAAAGATTATCTTACAAGATTATTAAAATATAATGATTGCGATATTCCAGATGAATTATTAAATGAAAAAATCTTTTCTGATTCTGATGAAAATAAATATACTTCGTTAATTTGTGCAATGGATTTTTTTACTTCTGAAGACAGAAAATCTGAATTGCTCAAAGCTATAAAAGAAAATTTTTCATTTTTTACAAATGTTATTTTAGATATCGATAAAAATATTGTAGTTATTATAAAAACAAAAAATACAGAAGCAATTTTTAACAGTGTAAAACGAATTGTAAAACTTTTTCAAAATAAAACCTTTATTTGTGTAGGCGATGATTACTGCGGAATTGAAGGAGTTTTAAAATCTTATAAACAAGCAGAATCTCTACAAAATTGTTTGTTTTATTTTTCAGATGTTCCTTATGTTAATATGAAAATTGTAAGCTCAACAGAAAAAAATCCGATTTTGCAAACGTCAAAAATTGTTGCAGAAGAAATTCCGCATATTGTTTTTGCAATTGAAACTTACGATAAAGTAAAATTGCAATCCATTTTAGATAAGTTGAACGATTATTTTCATAATACAAACGAAAAGCCTGATGTTGTAAAGAAAAATGTAATTTATTGTATTATGGAAGTAAGAAATAAATTGATTTTAAAATATCCAGAGAGAGACTTTTTAGAAAATGTAAGTGATGATTTTTTGACAGATATTTTATCCAAAAAAACATTTGAAGATGTATCAAATTATTTAAAACAAATTTTATTTACTTTCTTGGAAAATTTCAATTTTAATACAACAGAATCTGTGATTGTAAAATTAATTGCTTATCTTAAAAATAATTATTCAGAAGATTTAAAACTTGAAACATTGGGAGATATGTTTAATTGTAATAGCGCTTATTTGGGTAAAAAATTCAAAAAATATACAGGCGTTCAATTTAATACATATTTGGATAATATTAGAATTGATGTTGCAAAAGAAAAATTGCGCACAACAGATTTAAAGATTTACCAAATTTCAAAATTAATCGGTTTTACAAATACAGATTATTTCTTTATGAAATTTAAAAAATACACAGGATTAACTCCAAAAGAATATAAAATACAATGTCAGGACGGAAAAAGAAATGAAGAAGAATAAATTTTTAAATTTTTCTTTTATTTGTTTATTGATTTTGTTCCTTTTTGCAAGTTGTAAAAAGAAAGAAACTCCAATTGTAGAAGAAACAAAAAAAGATGAATTTACGACACTTACTTTTTTTTCTGCTGATTCAAATGTTTCTAACAAATTTACTGATATGATTGCCAAAATAATTACAGAAAAAACTGGTGTAAAGTTGGAAATTTATGGTCCAGAATCAGAACCTTCCGATGAAATTGCACTTATGTTAGCAAAAGGTTCTTATCCTGATTTTATTTATGCAAAAGGCGATTTACCAAAACTGATTGAAGCAAATGCTGTTATTCCGTTAGATTATTTTATAGAAACTGATGGTGCAAATGTAAAAAAATTATATGGGGACCAATTAGCCCGCTTAAAATATACAGAAGAAAATCCATCTATCTATGCTTTAAGTGCATATGAAATAAAAACAAAGCGATATGAAACAGCTGGAACAATGCAAATTCAGCATAATGTATTAAAAGAATTTGGTTATCCTAGAATTACAACTTTAGAGGAATATGAAAATATTCTTTATGCTTACAAAAATAAATATCCAACAATTAACGGAAAAAAAACTATTGGAATTTCTTTGAATACTGATGGTTGGTATTGGTTATTAAGTTTATCCAATCCAGGAAATTTTGTACTTGGTTATCAAGATGATGGACAATGGATTGTAAATCAAGAAACCTTAGAAGCGCAATATAAATTTTTACATCCAGATATGTATACATTTTATAAATGGTTAAACAAAATGTATCATTTAGGATTACTTGACCCTGAATCATTTACCCAAACAGAAGAACAATGGCGCGAAAAAATAAAAAATGGAAATGTTCTAGGCACATCTTTTCCTCTGTGGGGGTTAAAAGAACTTAATTCAAAACTTGTTTCTGCTGATATGGGCGGTCATAGTTTTGCATTTTTACCAGTAACGGCATCTCCCGAAATAAAAGATTCGTCGTTGAAAGATTATGGTTTTTCAGGGGGATGGGGAATGTCTATTACTTCAACTTGTAAAGACAAACTTCTTGCTTTTAAATTTTTAGATTGGTTTTGTTCCGAAGAAGCACAAATCCTTGTAAACTGGGGTGTAAAAGATATTCATTATACTATAGATGAAAATGGAAAACGATATGAAACAACAAATATTCCAGGTGTTGCCGGAATTGGAAAATGGACGTATCCATTTCCACAAGCCGGTTCTGGTTATTTAGATTCTACAGGAAATCCATTTGTAAAAAGCAGTGAAGCTTCCATCATGAAAAATTATTCGTTTGTAGAAAAAGAAACTTTGAGTGCTTATGGTGTAAAAATGTGGACAGAAATGTTTCCTTCTCCACAAGAGTTAGGCGTTTCTACATATGGCCAAGTATGGTTATATCCTCTTACTCCTGCCTCAATCGATTTGGTAGACCGTGCGGACGCTTTTGTAAAGCAAGCGATAATTCAGATGGTTATTGGCGATAAAGAAGATTTTGATTCTGCATGGAAAAATATGCAACAAGGTTTACGCGAAATGGGAATCGAAAAAGCAGAAATAGAATTAACTAATTTAATTAAATCTCGAATGGATTTTTGGACAAATTAAAAAAAAATTATTGCCATTCTTTAATAGAGAATATATTATGAAAATATGGTAGAAGTAAATTACACAAAGTCAAAAAACGAAAACGTTGTCGTTTCGGATGGTTTATTAAATAATAAGAGAAAATTGACAACTCAAGAAATTGCCATATTAAAAAGCAATTATAATCGTAACGAAGATTCTTCTTGGGGCAATTTTTATGTAGATGCAGAAAATTTTGATGCATCATTAATTCACAATTCTTATTTTTCTGGCTTTATAATCTTAGGAAAAATTCTACCGGCAAAATTAAAATATCACGATTTGGAACTTGAAGTTGGTATTTATAATTCCAAATTAAAAGACGTAGTTTTAGGTGATGATGTTTCTATTACAAATGTTGCATATTTAGAAAATTATAGAATTGGCAACAGAGTAATGCTTTTTAATATAATGGAACTTTGTTGTACAAAACATGCAAAATTTGGGAATGGGATTTTAAAAGAAGGCGAAGAGGAGTCTCACAGAGTTTGGCTTGGTGTTGCAAACGAAAACGAAGGTAGAGGAGTTTTACCTTTTGAAGGTATGATTACAGCTGATGCTTATTTATGGTCTCATTATCGAGAAGATGATTTAGTTTTATACAAATTTAAAGAATTCACAGAATTAGGAAATACAAAAAAATTAGATACTTTTGGATTTATTGCAGATGATGTTGTAATAAAAAACTCTAACATTATAAAAGATGCAAAAATTTTCAGTTACACTTATATAAAAGGTGCGTTCAAATTAAAAAATATTACAATTCTTTCATCTAAAGATGAACCTTCGCAAGTTGGCGAAGGCGTTGAAATGGTAAATGGAATCTTGGGCTATGGTTCAAAAATCTTTTATCAGGCAGTTGCAGTTCGGTTTGTAATTGGACGAAATTGTCAGGTAAAATACGGGGCTAGATTGTTGAACTCCGTTTTGGGTGATAATTCCACAGTTTCTTGTTGTGAAGTTTTGAACAATTTGATTTTCCCATTCCATGAACAACATCACAATTCATCTTTCCTTATTGCTTCCACAGTTATGGGACAATCGAATATTGCATCTGGAGCAACAATAGGAAGTAACCACAACTCAAGAAGTCCCGATGGCGAAATTTTTGCAAAAAGAGGATTTTGGCCAGGGTTGTGTAGTGATTTTAAACATAATTCAAGATTTGCCTCTTTTGCTCTTATTTCAAAAGGTAGTTATCAATATGAGCTTGATATTTCTTATCCTTTTGCTTTAGTTACGCCTGCTCAAAAAGATGATATGCGTATAAACATTATTCCTGCTTGGTGGTTCATGTATGATATGTTTGCTATTGCTAGAAATAAAAACAAATTTATCAAACGTGATAAACGAGTTATAAAAGTTCAGCACATAGAAACAGATCCTTTTGCACCAGATACAATGCAAGAAGTTTTGAGCGCAATTACAAGAATTATTGATTTAACAAGCGAATATCTAAAACAAAATAAATTAGATGTTTTAGAAGGCGCTCGAACTCCGCAAGAAATTTTCCAAGCGGCAAAAGACTTTTTACATCAAAATCCAGAAGCAAATTTTGTTCTTTTTGATTCTTTGTGTCAAAAACGTTATGGAGCAAATATTTGTAAACCTGTTCAAGCATATAAAATGTACAGAAAAATCATTAAATATTTTGCAACTTCAACTTTGCTTGATTATTGTAAATTAAATAATTCCGTAACTTTTACAAGAGAAATGCTTGAAAATGTGCGACAGTTACCTTTGTATACTTCTTGGGAAAATGTTGGTGGTCAAATTATTCCTAGCGATAAAGTTCAAGAACTTTTTGAATTAATCAGAAATAGCAAAATAAATAGTTGGCAAGAAGTTCACGATTTTTATGATGAATGTCAAAAAAATTATTTTATGTACAAAGTTCGATATTCTATTTATTTGCTTGAACAACTTTATTCTAGACCAATTGAAGAATTCTCAGAAGATTTATACAGAAATATAATTGGTGACGTTACAGTTATCGCTTTTGATATTTATACATCGTCAGTTCAATCTCGCGAAAAAGATTACACAGATTATTTTAGAACAATGACTTATAATTCACTAAAAGAAATGGAAAAAGTAATTGGACCATTAAATGATAACTCATTCTTAATAGAATTAAGAAATCAAACTGAAGATTTTACAACAAGAATAAAAAATCTTTTTGACGAATTCATTTTGAACTAAAGGATTTTACAATAGGGCGGAATTTTTATGCAAATAAATGGCAAATATAAACCATTTGAGCCTGTTCCTATAAAAAATAGAACTTGGCCAAATAAAACTATAACAAAAGCTCCAATGTGGGTTTCTGTAGATTTGCGTGATGGAAACCAAGCCTTAGTGAATCCTATGGGAATTGAACAAAAAATTGAATTTTTTGATTTACTTGTAAAAATCGGTTTTAAAGAAATTGAAGTTGGTTTTCCAAGTAGTTCTCAGACTGAATTTGATTTTTTAAGAAGATTAGTTGAAGAAAACCATATTCCTGATGATGTCACGCTTCAAGTTTTGTGTCAGGCGCGGGAACATTTAGTTTTAAAAACATTTGAAGCATTAAAAGGTGTAAAAAAAGCAATTTTTCATATTTATAATTCAACTTCACCTGCGCAGCGAAAATACACATTTAATAAATCTAAAGATGAAGTAAAACAACTCGCGGTTGATGGAGTAAAGTGTATAAAAAAATGTTTGCCAAAAGTAAGTGGAACTGAAGTTCGGTTGGAATATTCACCAGAAAGTTTTTCTAATACAGAAATTGATTATGCAATTGAAGTTTGTGACGCGGTAATGAAAGAATGGGGCGCAACAAAAGAAAACAAAGTGATTTTAAATCTTCCAACAACAATAGAATGTTCACTTCCAAATCAGTTTGCGGACCAGATAGAATATTTTTGCCAGAATATCCCAAATCGCGAAAGTTGTATAATAAGTTTGCACAATCATAATGATCGAGGCGAATCTGTTGCGCAATGTGAATTGGGACTTTTAGCTGGCGCTGAACGAGTTGAAGGTTGTCTTTTTGGAAACGGAGAAAGAACAGGGAACCTTGATATTATAAATGTGGCGCTTAATATGTACACACAAGGTGTAAATCCGGAATTAGATTTTTCTGAATTGGATTTTATTTCTAAAGAATACACAAGACTTACAAAGATGTACGTTCACCCTCGCACGCCCTATGCTGGTGAGTTAGTTTTTACAGCGTTTAGTGGTTCTCATCAGGATGCTATCAGAAAAGGAATGGCCGCAAGAGCAAAAATGCCTGAAAATGCTTATTGGGACGTTCCGTATTTACCAATAGACCCACACGATATTGGACGATGTTACGAAGGAATTATTAGATTTAATAGCCAAAGTGGAAAAGGTGGCGCTGCTTATATTTTGGAAGAAGAATACGGAATT
This sequence comes from Treponema bryantii, assembly GCA_015061465.1. Taxonomy (GTDB): domain Bacteria; phylum Spirochaetota; class Spirochaetia; order Treponematales; family Treponemataceae; genus Treponema_D; species Treponema_D bryantii_D. Next base: position 35,541 of record SUWN01000019.1, read on the forward strand.
TGTGCGCCAAAAGCAATGCATCCAATTATTGGACATGTTATCAAAGATTATGCTGATAGTTTGCAACGCGAATTAAAACCTCAAGAATTGTATGATGTTTTTACAAAAAAATGGTTGCTTTCAAAAAATCCTCTTAATGTAATTGAAATTTCAGAATCTCACATAGGTGGCGAGCGAGGAATGGATTCTACAGGTTCTGTAAAAGCAACTGCAATTATTGAATGGAACGGAAAAAAACAAAAAATTTCTGCCCAAGGAAACGGACCTTTGGATGCATTTGTTACAGCAATGAAACAAACCGATGCTCCAAAATTTAATATTACGTCATTTCATGAACATTCCATTGGAAAAGGTTCTGACACAATGGCTATGGCGTACGTTTTGCTTACAAAAGAAGACGGAAGTCAAGTTTGGGGAGTAGGAAAACATAGCAACGTTGGGCGCGCTGGTATTGCAGCTGTTGTAAGTGCTTTGAATTTTGTATAAAAATTTTTGTATATGTTGATTTTTATTTAAAAAGGTCTCATTATATATTAACTTTAATTTAAGCAAAATGTATGTTTTGCGATTTTTTTTTTGGAGGTTGCCTTCTTATGGGCAGTGATATATTACCCAGTCTTATAATTATTGTTATTTGTATAATTTTGTCAGCTTATTTTTCGGCTACAGAAACAGCCTTTTCTTCTTTGAATAAGACAAAGATAAAAACGATGGCAGAAAAAGGGCAAAAAAGAGCAAAATTAGTTTGTAATCTTGTAGATGAATACGACAAACTTATTTCTACGATTCTAATCGGAAATAATATCGTGAACATTTTACTTTCTTCCATAGGAACTGTTTTATTTGTAAAAATCTATGGAAACATTGGAGCCACAATTTCTACAGTTGTTGTAACAATTGTTGTTTTGATTTTTGGTGAAATAACCCCCAAAAGTATAGCAAAAGATTTTCCAGAAAAATTTGCTGTATTTTCTGCACCGTTAATTAATTTCTTTATAATCATTTTTACTCCATTAAATTTTATTTTTACACAATGGAAGAAATTCATTTCAAAATTTTTCCGCATAAAAAAAGATATTGGAATGTCTCAAGAAGAACTTTTGATGTTTGTAGAAGAAGTTCAACAAGATGGTTCTATCGATGAAAATGAAGAGCAACTCTTAAAAAATATCATTGAATTTTCGGATATAAGTGCAGAAGATATTTTGACACATAGAGTCGATGTAGAAGCAGTTCCAATTGATATTTCAAAAGATGAGTTAATCAACTTTTTTGCAGAAAAGGGTTTTTCTCGTGTTCCTGTTTATAGAGAAAATATTGATGATATCGTCGGTGTTATTAATCAAAAGGATTTCTTTATAAAAGGTGTTGCTTCTGATAAAGATATCACAAATTACATGACAAAAGCTTATAGTGTTCCACGAAATATGAAAATTGACAAATTGCTTAAAGTTTTTCAAAAAGATAAAATTCACATGGCAATTGTCCTTGATGATTTAGGAGGAACTTTAGGAATTGTCACAATGGAAGATATTCTTGAAGAAATTGTTGGCGAAATTTGGGATGAATATGACATTGTTGTAGAAGATTTTTATAAAATGACTGATTCCAAATATAGAGTTAATTGTGATGTTTCGTTGGATGATTTTTTTGCAAAATTTGATTTAGTAGAAGATGAATCTGACAGCAATACTTTGAGTGGATGGATTGCAGAAAAAATCGAAAAAATTCCAGAAGTTGGTGATGTATATAATTACGATAAAGTAAAAATTAAAGTAGTTGCTGTAGAAAAGCATCGAGCAGACGTAGCAGAAGTTTATCTTAGTTAAAATTTGAGGCAGTCTAAAAAGTTTAATTTATGTCATTTAAATTTTTTAGACTGCCCATTTTTATAGTTTAATTTAATGAATCTGTAATTCTATATGTTACTTTTACGGGGTTTGATGGAAATTGTTCTTGGTTTTTTGTTCCTACAGAGAAGAATGCCATTACGCCGTCAGAATTTCCAAATCCATCTGGAACTGTAATTGTTGTAACTTTAGTTCCGTTAATAAATAAATCATATTTTTTATCATCAATTTTTTGAATCTTTAGTTTGTTTACGCTGTCGTATCCGCTATTGATTGCAGATGATTCGTACATGTAAGCTGTATTTTTATCGTTTGCTTCAACTAAATCGATGTAAGTGTTTCCTTTACATGCAAAAGCTGCGTAATTACCAGCTGTTGTAATTTCAAATCTCATGTAGTCTGAAAGCCAGCCTTTTTCGTCTGCTGTATAACCAAATACAAATCCAAATGCACTATGTTCATATCCACCAGATTTTTTAAATTCACCTTCAATCATTGAAAATTGACCAATTTCTGGTGTTGTAAAAAAGTGTCCTAATTTGTCAGTGTCTGAATAAGAAGATTCTATCCAATCTGTAGTAAAAATTGTTGTTTCACCTGACTCTGTTTTTGTGCTTTTACAAGAAATTAAAGAAGCCAAAACTGTAAGTGAAAGAAAAAATACAAATTTTTTTATGAGTTTCATTTGTACCTCCAAAATTATTTTTCAAAAAAAATCTCTTTAATATTTTGCATCAACTTTTCGCCTCTGTCAAATTCATTTGCGAACATTCCAAACGAAGTTGCTCCCGGAGAAAAAACAACAATTTCTTCGTTTGGAAGTTCTGTCGGTTTTTCATTCTCTAAGTCTTTGCGTAAAGTGCAAATTAAATCTTTTAAATTATTAAAAGGTCCGTTGTAATTAATTTGCGCGTTGTTTAAATGTGGTAAAAGTTTATCTGTCGCAGTTCCTTCTAGCAAATAGATTTTTTTAATCTTAAATTTTGCTGAATCTTTGTAAGTTAGAACATCAATCAACGGATTTAATTCCAAACCTTTGTCTGTTCCTCCTGTAAGCAAAATTACTTCTTTTCCAAAGGCTTGAGTTGCTGCTGCGGCCGCTTCTGGAACAGTTGCACAAGAATCGTTGTAAAATTTGTAAATTGTGTTTTGATTTTTCCAACTGTGAAAAAATTGCAACCGATGATTGATTCCTTGCCAATTTTTTAAGATTTCTTGAATTTTTGGAGACGGAACGTTCATTAATGATAAAACTAACGCTGCGTTTAATGCGTTTGCTTTCATGTGTTCACCAGGAACTGATAATTCTTTTAAAACAATTTCTGGTTCAGTCATTTGTGGCAAAAGAACTTTCCCTACAAAATTTCCGTCTTCATCTTTATCTTGCCAAACTCCAAAAGTTTTTGTTTTAAAAGGATTTTTTGAATATCTCAAAACTGTTGCTTTTGATTCAGAAGAAAATAAATTTCCCCAAGAAGATGCGTTTTCTGGTTCAGTTCCTTTTTCATCATCATCGTAATCAAAAATAGAAAAATCTTGTGATGTTTGGTCTGCATAAATTAATTGCTTGTCAGAAACATAATCTTTCATATTTCCATACCAATTTAGATGGTCTGGCACAATTTTTGTTATGATTGAAATGAATGGTTTTAGAACTTTGCGTCCACGTAAATCTGATAATTGCCAGCTTGAAAATTCAATTACTACAGGTGTTGATTCATTTACTTTATCAAAAAATGTGAGAGGACTTACTGTGATGTTTCCGCCCAAAAAACAATTAAATCCAGCTTGATTTAATCCATAATGAATGGCACTTACTGTAGAAGATTTGCCTTTGCTTCCTGTTACTGCAATAATTGGTGCTTTTGTGAATCTTAAAAAAATGCTTAAATCTGTTTCTATATTTTTTGCTGCGGCAAGATATTTGTTTCCGTCGTATTTTACACCTGGATTTTTTATTACACAATCTGCGTTTTCAAAATCTTCTATACAATGTTCGCCTAATCTGTAAGTAAGTCGAGTTTTATCTAAAGAAGAATCGTTTTCTAAAGAATCTATTGTTGTTTGTAATTGTTCTTTTGTTTTCATGTCAGTTACAGTTACAAAAGCGCCATGTTTCAAGAAAAAACGAACAGCAGCTTCTCCGCCACCGTTTAATCCAAGCCCCATGATTGTTACTTTTTTGTCTTTAATATCTTCCAAAGATGAAAATGCGCATTTTTCTGAATACGAATGAAATTCCATAAAACAACCTTAAAATATTTATAAAAATAATTTACAAAAAAAAAGCCTTCTTAGAAAACTAAGAAGGCTCACTGCCGGGAACCAGAATCGAACTGGCACGTCGATCGCTCGACACAGGATTTTAAGTCCTGGGCGTCTACCAATTCCGCCATCCCGGCAAGTGATAATAATATATACAAAATTAAGAATAATATCAAGTATGTTAATTTACTTTTATAAAAAAATTTAATATAATCATGCCATTATGTTAAAGAATTATTTGTGGATCTTTTTTATATCAATGGTTCCTTTAATTGAACTTAGAGGTGCAATCCCTGTTTCGCAAGCATTGCAAATGCCAATTGTTCCTTCGTATTTGATTAGTATTTTGGGAAATATGCTTCCCGTTCCAATAATTTATCTTTTTGCACGTCGTTTTTTGTTGTGGGGACAAGATAAAAAACTGATTGGTGGAATCTGTAGATTTTTTGTAGAAAAAGGTGAAGCTGCTGGCGAAAAACTTCAAAGTAAAGCAGGAAAAGGTTTATTTATCGCATTAATGCTTTTTGTTGCAATTCCTCTTCCTGGAACTGGAGCTTGGACAGGAACTTTGGCAGCGAGTTTTTTAAATATAAAATTTAAAGATACAATTATTGCTGTTATTCTTGGAGTTTTGATTGCAGGCTTGATTATGATGGCTGGAAGTTTGGGATTATTCTCTGCAATTTTTGCTGTAGCAGGAAAATAAAAATGGCGCTCCTTGTTATAAAACAACTTGTAATTATGGCGTTGATTGCTCTAGGTGGTTTTATTTTTGCAAAATCCTTTGGAGTAAGCGATAAAGAACAAAAATTTTTGAGCAAGTTGCTTTTGTATTTTATAAATCCGTTTTTAATTGTAAATTCATTTAATATTCCCTTTGATAGTTCTAAATTAAAACAATTATTATTTGTTATTGTGATTTCGGCTCTTGCAGTTCTTTTAATGATTGTTTTTTCATTTTGTGTTTATTCATCATCTTCACCAGACAAAAAAAGATTTTCTTGTTTGGAAAAAGTCGCTGTAGTTTTTACAAATTGCGGATTTGTCGGTATTCCTCTTATTCGTGGCGTTCTTGGGGAAGAAGGTGTTTTCTTTTTGATGGGCTACTTGATAATTTTTAACATAGGAATATGGACATACGGATATTATCAAGTTAGTGGTTCAATCAGCGTAAAAAAGATTTTTACAAATCCAAATATAATTGCAATATTTATTGGATTGATTTTATTTTGCTCGCCAGTAAAACTTCCTGAATTAATTGCAACTCCTATAAAAATGATTGGAGATTTGAACACAGCCGCTTCAATGATTTTAATAGGGATATTGTTTGCCGATTTTAAATTGCCTTCAGAAGACAGAAAAACAGTTTTAACTCGAGTAACTTTATTTACAATTTATAGACTTGTTGTTTGTTCAATTATAAATTTGATTTTCTTGTATTTTGTTCACAAAATATTTGCCGGGATGCCACAAATTAAGATGATGATTTACACAGTTTTGATTTGTTCTATGTGTCCGGCAGCAACAAGCGTTCCAAGTCTTGCGTGTGTTTTTGATAAAGATGCATCTTATGCAAGTTTGTTAGTTTCTATAACAAGCCTTTTGTGTATGATTTCGTTGCCTGCGTTTATAGCGTTGGCCGAATTTTTTATTAAATAGAGTTTCTTAAATTTCGTGTTTAAGAAAATTAACAAAATACATAACTTATCGAAAGTTTATTCATTAAAGAATTATTATCAGTATAAGTTGAGTCAGACTAATATGTTACGGCCAGAAGGAAAGTAGTTATGAGTTTTAATAAATTTTTTATTTTTTGTTGTTATTTTTTTATGTTGTTATCTTTTTCTTCATGCAATGATGGCGGGGAACTAGTGCAGACTTGGTCTTATGATGAATCTTTGTTAAATCAAATGGAAAGTAAATGGAATAATCAAAATTTATTAAATTATAGTTTTGAATATTCTATTTCTGATGTTATTCCAGATGCTGTTATCGGAATTGTTACTATAAAAGAAGGTGCTAGTTCTGTAGAACTTACTATAAATGGTTTGTCCTCTGGTGATGAAGGATACGAAGCAGAATTAAACAGATATTTGGAAAAAAATATAAAAATTAGTTTCAATTCGATAAATGAAATTTATTCTTATGTAAAATATGTTGTTGATAAAAGAAAACAAGAATATAAATCTAAGAAACTTATTCATTATATTTTAAATATTGATTATGATAGTGAAAATCCTATTCCTTCTTTAATCGATGAAACTTTATTCTATAAAGAAGATTTAACTGAAGATTTAATAAATGGAAATTGGAATGGAGAATTGAATTTTAAAATCTATAATTTTTCAATCGACTAATTATCCTAAATTTTCCTTATTCTGTCAACAACTTTTTAAAAATTCACCATAATTTTTTTTTCAAACAACTGAAAAATATGAAGTTCTTTGTGTTTTTCAGTTAATTATCGGCTAGTTTTGTGATTTTAAAGAGTAAAAAATGTTATTTT
>SUWN01000067.1 GCA_015061465.1 Treponema bryantii
ATTTTTCTTGTAAAATGAAAACATCAAATTCTACTGGTGTAAATTTGATGTGGCAAATTTTGGATGGTAATTCTTATCCAATTGTTGCAAGTAACAATAGTGTAAAAACAGATTGGATTACTGTTGAAGGTTCTAAAGAAGTTCGTGTAGCCGAAGGATATTTGTTCTATCTTTCTACATACCAACTTGACTTTTCAAATTTGAAAATTTGGCTAAAAGATATTAATTTTAAAATTTCAGTTCCTACAAAAGTTCAAAATCCAGAAGATGAATGGATGGTTGCACCTTCTTTAAGAGAAGCCTATGAAGGAAAATTAGATTATATTGGTATGTCTGTTCAATGGAATGATTGGTTAATGAATAGACAAGAATTAGGTGATTCAAAAGTTCAAGCTGGACTTAAACGTCATTTTAATTCTATTACAATGGGTAATGAAATGAAACCAGATGGTTTCTTGAATTCTTATGCTGGAGCTCCTACAAAATTTGAAAAATTTACAGCTTCAAATGGAAAAACAATTGATGTTCCAATGAATCAATTAAGTTTTAATACTGTAGATAATTGTCTTGCTGCATGTAAAAATATTGATGCTAAAATGCGTGGACATGTTTTGGTTTGGCACTCTCAAACACCTAATTGGTTCTTCAATTCTAACTATAGTTCAAATGGTTCTTTAGTAGATGAAGCAACAATGACAGCACGTCAAGAATGGTATATTAAATCTGTTTTGGAACATATTAAAGATTGGGAAGATAAAAATAATAACGGTGAACGCATTATTTATTGTTGGGACGTTGTAAATGAAGCAGCTGATGACAGTGAAACACAACTTCGTTCTGCTAGTAATTGGTATAAAATCTACAAAGATGACGAATTTATTGTAAATGCATTCCGTTTTGCAAATAAATATGTTCCAAAAGATGTTTTACTTGCATACAACGATTATCAAGAATACAATGAAGATAAGAGAGCTATGATTCTAAAAATTATAAAATCGGTTCAATCTCATGAAAATGATTCTAACTTACCAACACGTATCGATGTTTTAGGAATGCAAAGTCATAATAAATATGGAAATCCAACAATGTCAAATTATGAAGATACAATCAAAATGTATTTAGCTACTGGTTTGGATATTCATATTACGGAATTAGATATTGGTGCTATGACTACAGCAGACGCAAAAGATGCTCAAAAATTAAAGAAAGAATATTATGATTCGTTCAAATTGTATTTAAAATATGCAAAAAAAGGTTCAGAACCAGGTGTTACAAGTGTAACAATTTGGGGTCTTATTGATGGTTCTACTTGGCTGAATACAGATAGCCAACAACCTTGGTTGAACAATGTATATCAATACCCATTGTTATTTGATGATGATTATTATGCAAAACCTGCATTCTATGGTGTATTAGAAGCAGCACAATAATCTAACTAAAATTATATAGAAACAAAAAAAACGGGGCAATTTAATGAGAAAAAAATGTCATTGTAATGGCACAACAGATTCTTATTAGATAGTCCCGTTTGTTTTTTACTTTTTTAAATCAAAACTTTTTTAAATGAAACAAAATTCTGAATTCTGCTTTCTGAATTCAGAATTTTGTTTTTACTTTTTTAATTTTTGTTTACTTTTTTTCTATTTGCAATTATTAGAGGAATAATAAAGAATCCAATTGTTCCTATTGCAACAATTGCAATATAACTAGCTGGTTTTCCGATTGGAAGTTGTGCTGGTGGAACAAAAGAAAGAATTAATGCAAAAACCGCTGCAAGAATTCCTACAATTGCAATAAATTTTAATGCTGGTGCTTTATATGGACGTTCAAGGTTTGGTTGTTTCTTTCTTAAAACAATTGCAGCAGCGTACATCAAAATATACATGATGATATAAACAGCGATTGTTAGAGCAGAAAGAAGGAAGAACGCAACACTTACGTTTTTCATAAAGAAGTACAAACTTGCTAAAATTGTAACAATTACACCTTGAATCAACATCATATTTTTTGGAGCGCCACTTTTTGTAGTTTCTGCAAGTTTTTCTGGTAATAATCCATCTTTTGCAGTTGTAAGCAAACCTTTACTTGGACCAGAAATCCATGATAGAACTCCACCGAGGGAACCAAACGCAATACAGAATGCAAGAATATACAAAGCCCATTTCATTTTTACAGCAGTCAGCATTGTTGTAAGAGCTTGTAACAAGCCTGATTCAAGTTTTAATTGTGAATTTGGAACAACGGCTGCAATTGCCAAAGACCCAAATGTAAACAATACAAAAACAATTATCGAAGAAATAAAAATTGCCAAAGGATATTGTTTCTTAGGATTTTCCATATCAGCAGCGTGAACAGCTTGAACTTCAACACCGGCAAATAACAAAACAATTCCAGAAAGGAACGAAAGGTTATTTAGATTGGACAAATCAGGGAAGAATCTAGGTTTTACAACACCGTTTACAACTGTTGCAACTGTTTTTTCTGTAGCAGTTAGTTCTTCAAATCCTAAAGGTCTTTTGCTTACAAACCAAACAATTCCAAGAATTATTACGATGATTCCTGGGAAAACCGTTCCTACTAAAAAGCCAGCACTTGTAACTTTAGATAGGATTTTTGTTCCTCCAAAGGCTATAAAAGTAGCAAGCCAGTAAAAAGCGATTATGAAAATACCAGTAAACATCCCATTGTTTGCCAATTCTGGCTTTCCAATTCCGTACGCGATTGCTGCTGCGGCAAATGCTAAAACTGTTGGGTACCAAACAACGTTTTGAATCCATTGAAGCCAAATCGCTGTGAATCCCCATTTTTTTCCAAATGCGGCTCCTACCCATTTATAAACTCCTCCTTCTTGTCCAGCAAATGCACTTCCTAATTCAGCAGAAACAAGGGCTGCTGGAATTAAGAAAAATATCGTTGCAAACGCGATATAAAAGAACATAGTCATTTCTTCAGCTGCCATCATTGGTAAACCTCTAAGGCTCAAAATTGCAGCAGCAGTCATAAATGCCATTGCTCCGGTCGTGATTTTTTTAGATTTTAAACTTTTTTGATTATCCATTTTTTCCCCCAGAACAGATTATCAAAGAAGAAAATACCCCTGATAATCTGTGTTTTTTAATCGAGTTTAGTTTCCGTGATTAAAACTTCCTCTTTTGGATGAATGTTTGCAACAACAATCTTTACTTTCATCGTCTGCGCATTCACAACTAATCAATCTTTTGAGGGCTCTTTCAATATCTTTTAGTAAAAGGTCCATCAAATCGTAAGAACAGCCGTGTCTAATCAAAACTCTTTGAACAAGAATTTCTTGACAATTTGCAGGAAGAGTGTAGGCAGGAAGAAGCCAACCGCGTTCTCTTAAAACATCAGAAAGTGTGTATAAATCAAATTGAACTTTTTTTCCGTCGTAAGTCGCGTCTTGTTTTAGTTTCCACGTAACAGCAGGAATTCCTTCTTGAGGGTCAGAATTATAAACAAGTTCAAAAATACCAAACTTTTCAATTCCTTTTGCAAAGAATTTTCCTACATCGTAACAACCTTGTTGGATTTTCTTATAACCTTCTTTTCCGAGTCTGAGCAAGTTATAATATTGACAAACAATTTGTCCGCCTGGTCTAGAAAAGTTGATTGCAAAAGTAGGCATATTTCCACCAAGGTAATTTACGTTAAAAATCAATTCTTCTGGTAAATCAGCTTTATTTCCCCAAACAACCCAACCACAACCTAAAGGAGCAAGTCCAAATTTGTGGCCAGAAGTACTGATTGATTTAACACGAGGAATTCTAAAATCCCAAACTAAATCTGGAGCACAGAAAGGAGCCAAAAATCCACCAGAAGCCGCATCAATGTGTAGCGGAATATTCAATCCTTTTGTTTTTTCAAGTTTGTCTAAAGCTTCTGCAACTTCAAGAATTGGTTCGTATTGACCTGTAAAAGTAATTCCCAAAGTTTGAACAACACCGATTGTGTTTTCATCACAAAGTTTAATAACTTCTTCTGCGTTTGAAACATATCGATTTTTTTCCATTGGAATTTCTCTAAGTTCTACGTCCCAATAACGTGCAAATTTATGCCAACAAACTTGAACAGGACCACAAATCAAATTTGGTTTATCACAAGATTTTCCTTGTGCCTGACGCGCTTTTTTCCATCTCCATTTCATAGCCATTCCGCCAAGCATACAAGCTTCCGAAGAACCTGTTGTAGAAGTTCCCGTTGCTTGATTTGGATTTGCGTGCCACATATTAGCAATGATATTTACACAACGCGATTCAATTTCGGCTGTCTGAGGATATTCATCTTTGTCAATCATATTTTTATCAAGACAGTCGTCCATCAACCGATGAATTTCGTCTTCAGAAAAAGTCTGACAAAAAGTAGCAAGATTTTGTCTAGAATTTCCATCCAACAAAAGTTCATCTTTAATCAACTGATACATTGTTTTTGGATCAGATTCAGTTTCTGGCAAAATAAATTTATTCAATGGTTTTGTAGCACCGCTTTTATCGAATAAATCATCGTATTCAGAATGTGAAATAGTTTCATGTAAAGCCATATGAGCCTCCACTTTTTTAAATAAATTTTGTCCTCCAAAAAAGAGGTTTTAGATAACGATTTTTTCTGGTTTTCTTTGTCCAAGTTCTTGATCTAATAAATACAAACTTTTGCCTTCATTACCAAAAAGCATCATCTTTGAAATGAGCATTTGTGCAGATTTTTCTTCTTCGGCTTGTTCTTTTATAAACCAAGATAGAAAATCTGTGGTACGAAAATCTTGTAATTCAAGAGCACGCGCATAAATTTTATTTATAGATTCTGTAACATATTGTTCATGTTTTAGACTTGCAATCAAAGGATCCATTAATTCTTTTATTTCAGTATCTGGTGATTCTATTTTATCTAGCTTTATACTTTCTTCGTTATCATGTAGATATTTTGAAAATATTAATCCATGGTCAAGTTCTTCTTTCGCTTGAATTTTGAACCAAGAAGCAAAACCTGTAAGCCCACGAATTTCGTAGTAATTTGAAAAATCCAGATATAAATAAGCAGAATAAAATTCTTTTGTAATTTGACTGTTTATTAATGTGACGATTTCCTTTTCTAACATATTTTCTCCTATTAATTAACAAAATTAATTAACATAATCATGTTGGACCCAAACTAATTTGTCTGTGTCATATCCAAGACTGTCAGCGAAGATTAAATATGCATTTCGAGTTTCGTTTGGAATTGTTGGTTCGCGGCTTAAAATCCATAAATAATCATAGTTTTTGCCAGCAACCAATGCAGTTGTGTAAAAATCATCAACAGCAATTACATTGTAACCACTATAAAATGGTCCAAAGAATGAAACTTTCAAAGCTCCAACTGTAGTAGGGCCTTGAAATTTAGCTTTTCCTATTGATTCTTTCCATTTACCGTCAACGTAATCGTAACCTTTGTTAATTACTTTTACAGTTCCGTCTTCGTTTAGGTAATATTCAGCGGTAACATTGTCCATGTCCTTTTCATGCCTAAAATCGAATCTTGCAATTTCATACCATTTTCCAAGATACTTATCCAAGTCAAAATCTTGAACAGGGACAACATTTTTTGGTGCTTGTTCAGCACTTAGAGCGGCAACAATAC
>SUWN01000068.1:0-1343 GCA_015061465.1 Treponema bryantii
AAAAATCTTTTTGAGCAAAATTTTATTCAATACGCATCTTATGTTATCCGTGACAGAGCAATTCCTGAATTAACAGATGGTTTAAAACCTGTTCAACGTCGTATTTTGCACACTTTATTAGAAAACGATGATGGTCGTCTTACAAAAGTTGCAAACATCGTTGGTAAATGTATGGCTTATCATCCTCACGGAGATTCTTCTATATATACTGCGTTAGTTAATCTTGCAAATAAAGAATTATTCATAGATAAACAGGGAAACTTTGGTAACCTTTACACTGGGGACGGTGCTTCTGCTTCCCGTTATATTGAATGTAGACTTAAACCAATCACAAAAGAAATTCTTTACAATCCAAAAATCACAGAATATGTTCCAAGTTACGATAGCCGAAGCAAAGAACCGGTAACTTTTAGAGCAAAACTTCCTCTTGTTTTAATTACAGGGGCAGAAGGTATTGCTGTTGGTATGAGTACAAATATTTTGAGCCACAACATTCACGAAGTTATCGAAGCCGAAAGAAAATGTCTTCGTGGTGAAAAATTCCAACTTTATCCAGATTTTCCTACAGGTGGATTAATTGACGTTTCGGAATATGAAGACGGGCTTGGAAAAATCATCACTCGTGCAAAAATGGATACAAGTGATGAAAAACGAATTGTAATCACAGAACTTCCATACGGAACTACTACAAAAAGTTTGATGGAATCTATAGAAAAAGCTGCAAAAAGTAACAAAATCAAAGTTGCTTCTATCAGTGACTTTACTTCTGACAAAGTTAATATCGAAATTAAATTGGCTCGCGGCGTTTATTCCAAAGACGTTGTTGATGCTTTGTACGCATTTACAGATTGTGAACAGGCAATTTATTGTAATCTTCTTGTAATTAAAGATAACATGCCAGTTCAAATGACTTGTACACAAGTTATTGAATATCATTCTAAGCAATTAATTGGAGTTTTAAAAGACGAACTCGAATTAGAAAAAGCAGAATTGATGGACAAACTTCATTTAAGAACTCTTGAACGCATTTTTATAGAAGAAAGAATCTATAAAAAGATTGAGTTGATGAAAACTGAAGAAGCTGTTATCAAAGCTGTAAAAGATGGATTTAAACCTTTCGCCGCTGAATTGCTAAGACCAATTACAGATGAAGATGTTGACCATTTGCTCAAAATCCCAATCCGTAGAATTTCTCTTTATGATATGTCTAAAAATAAAGAAGAAGTAAAAGCTATCAATAATAGAATTAAAGAAATCAACAGATTATTAAAACATCTTGTTGAATACGCAATCAGTTGGCTTGACGGAATCGAAAAGAAATTAGCATCGGATACAACAAAACG
>SUWN01000068.1:1443-5375 GCA_015061465.1 Treponema bryantii
GAAGTTGTTGGAGAAATTCTCGCTGGTCTTATTTTAGGACCTTCTATTTTAGGATTTGTAAAAGTTGATGCATTCGTTACTTATTTTGCAGAAATCGGCGTTATTTTACTTATGTTTTCTGCCGGTCTTGAAACTGATTTAAAATCCCTCTTAAAATCAGGCGTAAAATCTACATTTATTGCAATTGCAGGAGTTTTTGTTCCGTTAGTTTGTGGAACAATTATGGCTCTTTGTTTATGGGGATTTGACGGTTGGGGAACTGTTCAATTTTATAAAGCATTATTCATTGGTACAATTTTAACAGCAACTTCAGTAAGTATTACAGTTGCAAGTCTTCAAGAATTAGGACGAATTAAAACAGAAGTTGGTCAAACAATCATTAGTTCTGCAATTATTGACGATATTATTGGAATTATTGTTTTAACTGTTGTAATTGGTGTTGGAACAGGAACTGGTGGATACACTGTTGTAATTCTAAAAACACTTGCTTTCTTCATTTTTTCTTTCATCGTTGGCTATCTTATGTATTTGTGGTTCCGTTGGTATGATAAACGCCATCCACATTCTAGAAGAATTCCTATTTTTGGAATTGCCCTCGCATTTTTGTTTGCATATGCTGCAGAAAAATTTTTTGGAATTGCTGACATTACAGGTGCTTATGTTGCAGGAATCGTTTTGTGTAACAACAGAGACGCTGGTTATATTGAAGAAAAAGTTCAAATAAATTCATACATGCTTTTTGCTCCAGTTTTCTTTGCAAGTATCGGACTTAAAACAAGCATTTCTGGCATGACTTGGTCTTTATTGATTTTTTCTATTTTATTTGTTTTGGTTGGATTAATTTCAAAAATTATTGGTTGTGGCGGTGTTGCTAAATTGGAAGGTTACAAAAGCAGAGAAGCAATTCAAATTGGAGTTGGAATGATGACTCGCGGTGAAGTTGCTTTAATTGTTGCCCAAAAAGGTTTGGCTGTTGGAATGATTGAATCACAATATTTTACACCTGTTATTTTATTGATTATAATATCAAGTATGCTAGTTCCTATTTTGCTTAAAAAATTATTTTTGCCAGCAGGAGATTAATTCTTCATTTTATGAACATTCTTTCCAAATACGTTTGCTTTGAAGAAAGCATCAAAAATTCTAGATTTCTCTCGGAACTAATTCCATGTACAAGTCAAGCTCAAGCGAGAGAAATCATCAAAGAACAAAAGAAAAAATACGCCGATTCTACACACGTAGTTCATGCGTTTGTTGTAGGAAACGGAGCAGAAATTTGTGGAATGAGTGATGATGGAGAACCTTCTGGAACTGCGGGGCGACCTGTTTTGGATGTTCTAAAAGGAAAAAATTGTACAAACGTAATTTTGACAGTCACAAGATGGTTTGGTGGAACTTTACTTGGAACTGGTGGATTAGTAAAAGCTTATAGCGGCGGTGCAAAACAAGTTTTAGAAGTTGCCGAAGAACAAAACGCGTTTGAACCACTTGTACAAAAAAAATCTTTTAAAATAACATTAGATTATTCACTTCTAAAACCGATAAAAATCCGTATGGAAAATTATCATTTTTTTGACGTAGAAGAAATTTTTGATACACAAGTTCACATTCAAGGTCAAATAAAAGAAGACGAATATTCTTCATTCACAAAAGAGATTTTTGAATTTTCTAACGGAAGAATTATTATCGAATAATTATTTATCTTTCCAATGCCAAGTTCCTACAGAAAGTTTATTTGGAAAAGGCATTTTATTATTAAAATCAGGAAGCCAACTTGTATCGTCGCTCAATTCCTGATAGAACAAATAATCAAAATCAAAGGCTTCTATTAAGTCTTGTAAATCTAAATCTTCAGTTTGCGAAACAAGTCTGTTTTCAATCACACTCAAAGAATCCATGCGTTTTTTTAGAGAAGTTTTATCTTCGGCAAAAGGAACTGGCGTATATTGATTCATCAAAGAAATAAACGCTTTTGTATCCGCATTTTCTTTAAGCCAAGAAAGAACATCGGCAGTTTGTTCAAATTTTCCTGGCAAAAACAAATGTCTGATAATCACGCCTTGCATCAATTTTTCTTTTGTTTCACTCCCCTTTTTTACTTCCTCAATTTTTATAGGATTGTTTTTAATCATCCATTCAATTGCTTTTGTACAAACTTCAGGATAATCAGGAGCGGCAAATAATTTTGTAGAGATTTCTTTATCAAGAGTTTTTAAATCAGGAAGCCAAATTGTAACAAGACCTTTTAATAATTCTAAAGATTCGACACTTTCGTACGCAGAAGAGTTCCAACAAAAAGGAATTGTTACACCGTTGTTTTTTGCGTCTTTAATAAATTGAGCCAACAAAGGAATATGATGACTTCCTGTTACAATGTTGATATTTTCTGCACCTTTATTTTGTAAATCAAGGCACATTTTTGTAAATAATTCACTAGAAACTTCTGCGCCAAATCCATTTTGCGAAATTTGATAATTTTGACAAAAAGCACAGCGCAAAGTACAACCTGTAATAAAAATTGTTCCACTTCCGCCAAAAACAGTAACAAGTGGTTCTTCGCCAAAGTGAAGTCCTGCAAAAGCCGCGCGCAAAGATGAATCTTCTTTACAAAAACCGGATTTCCCTTCCAATCTATTTGTACCACAAGAGCGAGGACATTGTTTACAATTTTTATACAAATCTAAATTCATTAATATGCCTTTTTATCTACAAGAACTGTCATTAAAGAAGTCAAAATATCAATTGGTAATTCTTCAGATTCATAACCAACCAATCTTCCCAATTCTTGCCAATCGTCGTCACTGATTAAATCTCTGTCTTCATCGCCACCGTCAATAAACGAAAGCATTGCGGCCAATTTTGCAACTTTTTCGCTAGAAGGTTCCCAAAGTAAATCAGCAGAATTTAAAACATATTGATTTTCCCAATATTCAAAAACTGAACCAGGCAATTCTCCGGGACAATTTGTAGAACGTTCAAAAAGTTTACGAATATCTTTTGCTGTTCTTTTATAATCTGTTTTCCCGCCATTATTTTGACGGTCATATTTCATGATTTTTTCTACATCACTTAAAAATTTTCCGATATCTGTCATAAAAATAATATACAACTTATTTAAAAAAATTGATACACTATAGCAAATAGGATTTTAGGATAGATTATGTTTTCAGATACACACTTTCATTTTCAAAAAATGGCTCAGCAATGCAAAAACGGCGTAGAAGTTTTAAGTTTAATGGCGCAAAATAATTGTTTTTTTGGATTAGACATTGGTACAAATTCAGATGATTTATTGGAACGTCAATCTTTTTGTGAACAAACAATTGCACAAATTACAAATCATTCGCTTGCAGAAAAAGCACGGGATTTTTTATATTTTTCGGCAGGAATTTGGCCCGATGTAGATTCAATTCACGACCGAATTAATAAAATGAATGAATTAAAAAATCAAATCAACATTGCAAATCAAAACGAAGACGACACGTTACACAGAAAAATTATTGCAGTTGGGGAATGTGGTTTGGATCATCACTGGAATCCAAGCGGAGAAGACGGCCGCGATATAAATGATTTTGATAAAAAAACTTACGAAGGCGAACGTGAACTTTTTCAAATGCAAATTGAATTAGCACGCGAATTAAATCTGCCGGTAATTGTTCACAGCCGCGACGCTTTTGAAGACACACTCGATTGTATAAATAATATGAACTATCACAACGGAATTATTCATTGCTACAGTTACGGTCTAGAAGAAGCAAAAAAATTTTTGGATAAAGGTTGGTACATCAGTTTAAGCGGAAGTGTAACTTACACAAAAAAATCCAAATTGGAAGAAATGAACGAATTCCTAAAATATATTCCAAACGACCGTATTCTTTGCGAAACAGATGCACCATATTTGGCCCCAGTTCCACTACGAGGAAATCCAAACA
>SUWN01000020.1:0-22907 GCA_015061465.1 Treponema bryantii
TCAAAACTGATGATATTGCGATGGCATTTGAACCAGAACAAAAATACGAAAATCCTGACGGAACTCAAATCGTGTTTGATACAGACTTTAATGGAAACAAACGCGGTGAAGAAACAAGACCGGGATGTTTTGTATAAATTCAGAATTCAGGGGCGCAAGTGAATATCTGTTTTTTACCGAAAATGGGTCTTACTTGCGCCTCAAGTTTTGCAAAGCAAAACTTGTACGTGCGTTGGGTAAGAGAACCTTTGTTACCGTTCAAAAATTTTACTTGCGCCTCAAGTTCTAAAGCGATGAACCAGTTTTGTGAATACAAAACTGGAAGCGCAAGAGGAGAGTTGTTCGGTAGAAGAGGGATTCTTCTTGCGCTAAAAACTTGTACGTGTGAGTGTTGGGTAAGAGAACTTTTGTTACCTAGGTTTAAACTAAAAATATAAAAAAATGTCTGAAAAAGGCGGAGTGAATGTTCGTGCTTTGCGAAGGTCTTCGACCGATAAAATTATTCGCAAAATGCCTGCAAGCGAAGCGCGAGGTCGAAATAGCGGAGCATAAGTACGGTTATTCACGGGAGCCTTTTTCGCTCGATGTTTTTCTATATATATTTTTGTTTAACCGTACAATATTCTTCTTGCGCTTATTCGGCTAAGAACAATGTGCCTTTTGCGTTGTCTTTTGTTAAATCTTCTAACGAATTTTCTACGCCGCCGTTTGCTAAAATCATTGGGATTCCGTAAACTGTTGTTTTTTCGGCGGCTTGAATTTTTGTTTCGATTCCGCCTGTTCCAAAAGCGTTTGTTTCGCCAATTTTAATTGTATTTCTTAATTCAGGAATTGAATTTACAACTTCAATTAATTGTGCATCTTTATTTGTTTTTGGATTATCTGTGTAGATTCCGTTTTCGTCTGTGAACAAAATCAATAAATCGGCGCTCCAAAGAATTGCTGTTAATGCCGAAAGATTGTCGTTATCACCAATTTTAATTTCATCAAAACTTACGCTGTCATTTTCGTTGATGATTGGAACTACGCCTTCGTCCACGAGTGTAAAAAGTGTGTTGCGGATATTTAGCGAGCGATGTTCGTTTTCAAAATCGTCTTTTGTAAGTAAAAGCTGGCCAATGTGAAGATTTTCCATGGCAAACGCTTTTCGCCACTGATGCATTAATTCAACTTGGCCGATTGAACAAAGTGCTTGGCGGTAATGAACGTCTTTTTTGCGAGCCCATTCTTTTGTTGTAGAAACTCCGGCAACTTGCGCACCAGAAGAAACTAAAACAATTTGTTTTCCTTGCTTAATCAAATTGCTACATTGACGGGCAAAACTTTGCATAAATTCTGTATTTTGAGTTCCGTCTGTTTTTGCAAGTGTATTTGAACCAATTTTTATTACAATTTTTCGTGATTTTTGTATTGCTTCATTAAGTTTCATTTTTTTCTCCAGTTTTAGCGGATTTGTCCGTCGCCATCGATTAAATATTTTGTTGTTGTAAGAACTTTTATTCCCATTGGCCCACGAGCGTGAAGCTTTTGTGTACTAATTCCTAATTCTGCGCCAAATCCAAATTCTCCGCCGTCTGTAAAGCGAGTTGATGCGTTCACGTAAACACAAGAAGCGTCCACCATTGTTTGAAAAAGGCGCGCTGTGTTTCTGTCGTTTGTGATGATACATTCTGAATGTTTGGAATTGTGTGAATTGATGTAAGAAATTGCTTCTTCAACGTCTTCTACGATTTTTACTGTACAAATCAAATCTAAAAATTCAAATCCATAATCGGCTTGAGTTGCGCTAACTAATTTTGCAGAATCGATGTTGGAATTTTTTAAAATTTCGTATGATGATGAATCGGCGCGAAGTTCTACTCTGTTGTTAAATCGTTTTGCAAGTTCTGGCAAAAATTCTTTTGCAATTTCTTTGTGAACTAAAATACATTCCAACGCGTTACAAACTCCCGGACGTTGAATCTTTCCGTTTTCTGCGATGTTCAAAGCCATTTGTAAATCTGCGTCTTTATTTACAAAAAGGTGACAAATTCCGCTTCCTGTTTCTATCACAGGAACTTTTGCTGTATTTACAACCATTTGAATTAATTTTTGGTTGCCGCGTGGTAAAGCCAAATCGATTTTTCCAACCGCAGTCAAAATTTGTTCAACTTCTTCGTGATTTTTACAAGGCGCAAGTTCAATTGATTGTGGAACTCCATTTTCTACCGATTCAAGTCCTTCTTTTATTGCTTGAACAATTGCTTTGTTTGAATTTATTGCCGAAGATGACCCGCGAAGTAAAATGGCGTTCCCGCTTTTGTAAGCAAGAGCAAATGCGTCTACTGTAACATTTGGTCGTGATTCATAAATGATTGCAATTACACCAATTGGAACTCTTACTTGTTTGATACTAATTCCGTTTGGAGTTTTCCAGCCGGCAATTTCTTCACCAACTGGGTCTGTTTGTTGAATAATTACGCGAACGCTATCCAAAATTCCGTTGATTTTTTTATCATCCAAACTAAGGCGGTCAATCAACGCTTCACTTGTTCCTTTTTCGCGCGCCTTTTGAACATCGATTTTATTTGCTTCGATGATTTTTGCTCTATGTTTTTCTATAGAATTGATTACAGATTGAAGAGCGATATTTTTTTCTGTTGCATTTTGAACAGCCAATTTTCTAGAACCATCTCTTAAACTTTCGTACATTTCTTCTAAAGTCATTTTTTATTATCTCCATAAAAAAAGCCGGAATCTTTTTTAAGACCCGGCTGCTAAAATTCAATTAGTAGTTTGAAAGGAAATACATTCCAATTAATGTTGCAACCCGGCATTTTTCTTCTGTCCAGTTAGCTTTGGGAGGAAGGTTTGAAATGTACCACCAGAAAATACCAAATTCAGGGTCGATGCGTAACGAATATTCTACAAAATCATCAGATTCAGTAGATTGTCCAAACATTAATAAAACTGCGTTGTTGATAATATTTAAGAAAGGTTCAAAATCATCTTTCCAAGAAGAATCAGAAGTTTTGAAATTTTCCAAGTGATAAAGCAATTCATCTTTTAATGCAATGTCAGATTTTTCTACCCATGTTTTTTGTACAAGAAGTGTTAAATTCTTTTTAAAACTTGTAAGTAATTTTTTATCGTCTTCTACAGACATTTCAGAAATTTTATTTGTTGCTCCAAAAGATTTAGCGATTACATCAGCACAATTTATACATTCATTTTTTTCTTCTAAAAAATTAATAAAAGCGTTTAAAACTTCGGCGTCTAAAAAGTCCGAAATTAACTCTATTTTTGTTTCGTCCATATTCGTGATATTAAATTTTTATTCGTCTTTTTGCAATACCTGTTTTATATAAATATATTTATAAATTCATTTTTGCTGTTTCTGCAGGTATTGTTTTATTTTGATAAACAAAATCTTTTTTGCCAAAATTCACAATGACTTCTATTCCGTTTGCAAAAGTTGTTTTTTGAACAGTTCTATCTTGTGTTAAATATTCATGATTTGTCATGGCAATTCCAGCTGTTGCTTTTACAATGTCAGAAGAGATTTTGTAGCTTTGAGCAAAAGCGTCTATATTTCTTCCTAAAGATGTTAGCGTGAACATATACATGGGCGGAACTGCGTAAAGCGCATTGAATAAATCACGTTTTTTCCAAACAGAAGGCATTTTATTGTTGTAATCTCCCCAGTACCACATTGCAACACAACAATCATGATAAACTAATTCCCATAAAGGAAGACGATAATATTCGTTTACTTGAACTTTTGTAATTTGTGCAGGAGGATTTTCGATGATTTGCTCCATGTTTCTTCCTGAATCATCGCATCTGTAAGGTCCCAAAGATAACATTCCTTCAAAATAATCACAAACTGGAACAAAATAATCCCAGCCAGTTTCACTTCCGCAAACTAAAGAATTTTCTTTGCTGATAATACTTAATAGTTCGTAACGGGCAAGTTTGCTTTGTGTTCTAGTTGAAGGATGATTCGGTGAATAACATTCTCGTAGGCTACTTGCTGTAACTGTGTCCAAAAATCTACATGAATAATTATGTGTTTTTGATTCTTCACCAATTCGTTTTCGTGCATAAAGGGGCGCTTGAATATCACAAAGAGCAACGCAATTTATAAAACCGCTTCCGTCTTTTTTCTCAACAGGCCAAGCATCTACAAAATTTCCGTCTGGTCCGATTGTAATATCGTGTGGAAAAGCTTCTGGAACCCAATCAGAATGTTTGTAAGCAATTTTATCGTAATTTGCAGGATCCATAACATCTTGGTATATATCATATCTACTTACAAGAATATTTCTTTTTGTTAATTCTTCAATTTGTTTTGCAGAAGTTCCTGCGCTCCAAAGAATTTTATCAATTCCAGCTTCTTCAAGTCTGTTTGCAATTACAATAGAATCTGGATTCCAACACCAAATATTTGCAGCGCCAAGTAATTTGTCTATATTTTTTGCACGTTCAGGACTTTCTTTTTTCTTTTCTTCAAAAGTTACTAATCTTCCTGTTTTTTTTGCGTAATCTCTATAAGTTAAAGCAATTGAAGTATGCCCGCCGTTTTCTAAGAAAGTTTGAGTCGCTTTTCTTTTGTAACCGAATAATCCTTTTTGGTCGTACCAAGCGATTCCTGCGCAATTTCGGTTAGAAAAATTATCGCGCCCAAGTCTAAGGCCAGCATCATCTGGTGTTTCTATGATTGTAATAAATCCTGCATTTCCGTTTGTAATTCCGTAAAAAGGCATGCTTATTCCGTGGCCAGAAAATGCAACTAAATCCATAATCGGCATGGAATCATCTTCTGCGTCAAAACGGATTCCTTCGTTCATAGGAATTACCAAATAATCTTGTGAAGAACAAATTGTTTTTTGAGGAAAACAAACGTTTTGACTAAATAAAGAAGAAATCGGGTCGTTTTGTGTAAATGGATTTTCTGAATCACTTTTGCTTGTTGTAAAATCGTATTCAACGGAAGTTCCATTCAACGTTGCGCTAAAATATACGTTTGTTTTATCAATGGCGCTATAACCAATTAAAACAATTTGATTTTCTGTAGATAAAGAAGTTGAATCCAAAATGATAATTGAAGGAAGTGGTTCTTGTACTTGTGAATAAATTTTGTTGTTTCGTTTGTCTGTAATTGTAAAAGACGCGGTCGGTGTAAAACATTCAACTTTGAGCGAATCATTTTGGATAGTTTTTATTGTTTCCAAGTTATTCATAGAAAATTCTTGAACTTTTGCATTGATGATTTTTGCTTTAGAGCGATTGTATCCAATAAAACGAGGTTCAACAGTTGCAACTTTGGAAGAATCAACACAAATAAACGCTGTAACAGCTTGATAACCATCGCCTTCTTTTATTGTAGTGATGCCCGAAACCCAATCAATTACATTTCCGCTAGAATCTCTTGTAACAAAACAAGGTGAAAGCTCCCCTTCGCTAACAAAAGCATTTGCTGTAATTACAAAATTTGTATCTTTTGTAATAGGAATTTGGCGCGAAATTCCAATGCTGTAATCTAAATCAGAATCGTTATGAAATTCAAAAATTTTATTTTCATCAATTTGTTTTACTGAAGAAGAAATTTTTCCACTTTCTCTAGACCAAGTGTACCAATCATCAACAGAAAAAATGGGAACTTCCAAAAGGTTATCTTTTATTGGCAAATTAATTTCTTCTATAAAATTGTCAGAATAAATAGATTTTTCTGTTGGAAGAGAATTTGTTTTACAAGAAAAAAGAATAAAACTGATGAATAACACAAAAAAAATTCGTTTCATAAGGAAAGTATAGAGTGAACTGAAAAATATAACAAACTTTATTTGAATAAGTCTGTAAAAAAACTGTATAATCATTTTATGGCAAACGCAAACACATCTGATTTTGAAAAAGTTCAGTTTGAAAAGATGATTAATACTCCTGTTTCCAAACTGATTATTTCTTTGGCAATTCCAACAATTATTTCTATGTTAGTAACTGCAATTTACAATATGGCAGATACTTTTTTTGTTTCGCAAATTAATACAGAAGCGAGCGCGGCTGTTGGAATTGTTTTTCCAATCATGAGTATTATTCAGGCGTGTGGTTTTACGCTTGGTATGGGTGGCGGAAGTTTAGTTTCTCGTAGACTTGGTGAACGCAATGATAAAGAAGCGACTGAAATTTCATCAACTGCATTTTACACAGCCTTCGCAATTGGTTTGTTGATTGCTATTTTTGGAACTTTGTTTGCGCCTTTTATTATCAGATTGATTGGTGCTTCAGAAACTGTTTTGCCTTACGCAAAAGATTATGCTCGATACATTTTCTTGGGCGCTCCATTTATGTGTACTTCATTCGTTTTGAACAACGTTTTGCGTTCAGAAGGAAAAGCGTTTTTTTCTATGGTCGCATTAACAAGCGGCGGAATTTTGAACATCATTTTAGACCCAATTTTTATTTACACAATGAATTTGGGAATAAGCGGCGCTGCGATTGCAACTTTAATCAGTCAGTTTATAAGTTTTTTGATTTTATTAAGTTGGTTTTTAAGAAGAAAGACAATTTGCAAAATCAGCGTGAAATATTTTACACATCGAGCAAAAATCTTTTTTTCTATTTGGGGAACTGGAATGCCATCTTTGGCAAGACAAGGTTTGGCGAGTATTGCAACAATTTTATTAAACACAAACGCTGCGGTTTACGGCGATTCTGCGGTTGCTGCCATGTCTATTGTTACAAAAATCGTGATGTTCATCGCTTCAGTTATGATTGGAATCGGTCAAGGATTTACACCTGTAAGCGGTTACAATTATGGAGCAAAACGTTTTGACAGAGTAAAAAAAGCGTATTGGTTTACAGTTGTTGCAGGATTTGGTGTAATGTTTGTTTTTGCGGCAGTTTGTTTTATTTATGCGCCACAAATCATGAAGTTTTTCAGAAATGACATCGATGTAATTCAAATTGGAAAAATCGCTCTTAGATTCCAAGTTGCAGTTTTACCGTTACATTCGTTGATTGTTTGTACAAATATGTTGATGCAATCTACGGGGCAAATAAAATCTGCAACCTTCCTTTCTTGTAACAGACAGGGCGTTTATTTTATTCCTCTCATTTTGATTTTGCCACGAATTTTCGGTTTGTTCGGTGTAGAAATTACACAAGCGATTGCAGATTTCTTTAGTGTTCTTACAGCAATTCCGTATTTAATTTGGTTTATGCGAAAGTTGAATAAAATGCAAAATCAGCAGACAAATTAATTTTAGAGGTAAGATAAAGTTAAAAATATGAATCAGATTGCTTGTAGTTTTGCTCCGGGTTTTGAAAAAATAATAGAAGAATTAATAAAATCTCGCGTTAATGATGCACAAAAATTTAGTGTTTCAAGTGGATTTGTTTACTTTTTTTCATCACAAAATCCTGTGGAAATTTCTACATCCTTGGATTTTTGTAATAATGTTTTTTTGATTTTAAAAGATTTTTCTTCTTCGATTCAAAAAGATTTTGCTTCGTTAGTGAATAAAACTGTTACTTCTAAATTTAATTCATCAATTTTAGAGTTGGGCGCAAAAGATTCCTTCCGATTAAGATTTTCGCAAAGCAATCAATTTGTAAACGTAGAAAAACAACTTACAATTCGAGCAGAAAATTTTATTCAAAAAACTTTTTCTTTGCAAAACGACAGAACTGGCGGCGGAAAAGAATTTTGGTTTATGACTCGCACCGATGGTTTTGCAGCATTTGCGTACAGAATGACACAAAAACAATCAACAGAAAAACGTTTTGAGCAGGGAGAACTTCGTAGCGAATTTGCGTTGATGTTTGTAAAAATGGCACAACTTCCTCACAAAGGAAAATTTGTTTACGCAGACCCATTTGCGGGGCACGGTTCAATTCCCAAAATTTTGAGCGAAGAATGTTCGGGTTGTACAATTTATGCCAGCGATATTGATAACGATTTAGTTGGAAAAATGGCGCAAAAATTCAACGGAAACAGAATGATTCGTGTTCGCCAAAGTGATGCAACAAATCTTTCGTTTTTTAAAGATAACAGCGTTGATTGCGTAATAAGCGATCCGCCTTGGGGCGATTTTGAAAAAGAAATTGACATTCTGCTTTTGTACAAAAAAATGCTTGTTGAATTTGACCGAATTTTAAAAGATGAAGGCAAACTTTGTATTTTAACAGGCGCAAAAAATCATTTTGAACAAGCGGTTAAAGAAAATAAAACATTTAGCAAAAATTCCCAAAATCCTGATTTTAAAACCGATGTTTTGGTAAACGGAAAAAAGGCAAGTATTTATTTATTGAAAAAGTAAAATTGCGTTATTACTTTCAATAATATGAATATTATTCCTATTTACGAATTATCTTGGCAAATCATTTTTTTGCTTTTTATCAGTTTTAGTTTTATTGGCTGGGTTTCGGAAGTAACTT
Organism: Treponema bryantii; assembly: GCA_015061465.1. GTDB lineage: Bacteria > Spirochaetota > Spirochaetia > Treponematales > Treponemataceae > Treponema_D > Treponema_D bryantii_D. Next base: position 8,419 of record SUWN01000020.1, read on the forward strand.
ACGTTGGATTTTTTAGCGCACATAAGTTTATTAATAGAGGATTTTTGCACGGTCCGATTTGTCCCATTTACGGAGTTGGCGGAATTTTAATTTTATTGCTTCCGCAAATTATTCTGAAATCGTGGATTTTGTTGTTTTTTTCTTCCATGATTTTGTGTACAATTGTAGAATATTTTGCGAGTTGGATTTTGGAAAAAATCTTCCATATGAAATGGTGGGATTATTCCAAATATAGATTCAACATTCACGGAAGAGTTTGCTTGCTGAATTCACTTTTGTTTGGTGTGCTTTCGGTTTTGATTGTTTACTTTGTTGAACCTTTCATTTTGAAATTCTGGCAAGATTTTTCTTTATATTGGCAAGGATTTTTTGCAAGTGCTTTGCTGATTATTTTGATTTTGGATTTGATTGTGACTGTAAAAGAACTTGTAGATTTTACGGTGACAATGAAAAAAATAAAAACTTTTTCAGAAAATCTACGTGCAAAATTCGAAAAAGAAGAATGGTTCTTGGGTGAAACTTTGCAAGAAAAACTGAATTCTGTAAAGGAATACGCAAAACTAAAAAAAGACCAAATTCATCAAACTTTGTTAGACAGAATCGAAGTTATTCAAAACGAAAAACGTCCGGTTGTGGAGCGATTTTTAAACAAATTTCCTTCTGCTAAAAGCCGCAAGTTTAAAGATGAATTGAATTTGCTAAAACAAAGGTTTATAAACAAAAAAGAATAGGAATTATTTTGATGGAAAAACAACGCGCTGAACGAAACAGAACGCTTACATTATCTGAAGAAGAAAAACAAATTTTTGAAAAACAGATTTTTCATTTGTCGCAAAAAACTTCGCTGGAACAAGTAGAAAATCAAATTATTCAAGGCGACCTTTTTGAAACAATCGATTTGTTGCCAGAAAATTCTGTTGATTTGATGATAATCGATCCACCATATAATCTCTCTAAAAATTTTAACGGATTGAATTTTAATGGGCGTTCCAATCAAGAATACATCGAATATTTGGAAAGTTGGTTTCCTAAAGTAATTCGTTTGCTAAAAAAAGACGCAAGTTTATATATTTGTGGCGATTGGAAATGCAGCGCGGCTTTGTATGAAGTAACTTCTAAATATTTAAAAGTTCGTAACAGAATCACTTGGCAGCGCGAAAAAGGAAGAGGAGCGTCTTCCAACTGGAAAAATTGCACGGAAGATATTTGGTTTGCCACAGTAAGCGATGAATATTACTTTGATGTAAACGCTGTAAAACAAAAAAAACGCGTGATTGCTCCATATAAACAGGACGGAAAACCAAAGGATTGGCAAGAAAACGACGATGGAAAATACAGATTAACTTGTCCGTCAAATTTCTGGGATGATATTTCCATTCCTTTTTGGTCAATGCCCGAAAACACAGACCATCCAACTCAAAAACCAGAAAAATTGATTGCAAAATTGATTTTGGCAAGTTCCGCTCCAAATGCAGTTGTATTCGATCCGTTTTTAGGTTCAGGAACAACAGCTGTAACCGCTGCAAAATTAGGAAGAAGATTTTTTGGAATTGAATTAAATACGGAATATTGTATGTGGGCATTAAAACGTTTGGAACGCGCAAAAGACGATAAATCAATTCAAGGTTACGAAGACGGAATATTTTACGAACGAAACATGAAGAACTAGGTACAAAATGGATATTTTATATATAGATGAATTTATTGCTGTAATTAATAAACCAAGTGGATTGTTAAGCGTTCCTATTCCTGGAAAACGTGCTAGAACTGCGCAGGAAAGTTTGGAACAATTTATGCGTAAATCTGGTAGATACAAGGCAAATCATCGACCTGCGGCAGTTCATAGATTGGACCGCGATACTTCAGGAGTAATGATGTTTGCTTTAACAAAACCAATCCAAAAACAAATCATGGATAATTGGAAGAAAGTTGTTACACAAAGAATTTATCACGCGGTGTGCGAAAATCCCAAAAATTCAAAACAAATTGCACCAGAAGGAGTGATTGATTCACCACTTGCTTTTAATAAATATAACGTTGCATATGTTCCCAAACCTTCAGAAAAAAAAGAAACTGTAAGTGCAATTACTAATTATAAAATCTTAAAACAAGGCAGAAATTTCACGCTTTTTGAGTTGGAATTAGACACTGGCAGAAAAAATCAAATTAGAGCGCATCTTTCTTCCATAGGATACACAATTTGTGGCGATGTGAATTATCGCGCCAAAACGAACAAATTTGGAAGACTTGCATTGCACGCGCGGGTGTTGGAATTTATTCATCCTATTACAAAAGAAAAACTCAGATTTGAAATTCCAGAAAATGAATCTTGGTCTAAAATTTAAACATTTTACATATTGATAATTTATCAATGTATGTGTATAGTATATTCAATATGGCAGAGAAAAAATTCACTGTACTTGACTTACTCAATTTGGATTTATCTGGTCACGATGCGTTGCATTTAAAATGTATTGCAGGAAGAAGAGGGCTTCCTCGCGCGATTACGTCTCCAGAAATCAATAGACCCGGTCTTGCTCTTTGTGGATTTTATGAATCTTTTGCTAATAACAGATTACAACTTTTTGGACGAGGCGAAGTAGCATATCTTAATCGTCTTCATCAGGAAAATTCTTCAGAATCAATTAAATTCTTTTTGGAATCCCAACTTCCTTGTTGTGTTTTTACGTATAATCTAGAACCAACGGAAGAATTCAGACAGATTGCAGAAGAGAATTGTTGTCCATTGCTTCAAACAGATTTAACATCAACAGAATTTACCCACAGAATTTTGCGTGTTTTTTCTAACACATTTGCTCCAAAAACAACACAACACGGAGTTCTTGTAGAAGTTTATGGTATTGGAATTTTGCTTAATGGTCATTCGGGAGTTGGTAAAAGTGAAACTGCTCTTGAATTAGTAGAACGTGGACATCGACTTGTGGCAGATGACATTATCGACATTCGTTGTGTAAACGGTAACACACTTTTGGGAAGAGGTGCCAACACAATGATAAGTCACCACATGGAAATTAGAGGTTTGGGAATTATTAATATTTCTCAACTTTATGGTGTAGGTGCAATTCGTAATCAAAAAGAAGTTCAGCTTGTAGTAAAACTAGAAGATTGGGATTCAACAAAAACTTACGACAGACTTGGAACAGAGCAAAAATACAAAGAATTGCTTGGCGTAAAAGTTCCAATGATTGAAATACCTGTAAAACCTGGTAGAAACCTTCCTATTATTATAGAAGCAGCGGCAATGAACGAGCGTCTTAAAAATATGGGTTATAACTCTGCCAAAGATTTTAATCTAAACATTCTTAAATGGATAGAAACAGGTGACGCAAAAATTGCATACAACAGCAACGACGATTCGTATTAATTTTTTTATTTGTATTTATAGAGGAAACTAATGATTGAAAAGATTTTAACTGTAAAAAATAGAGCTGGAATTCACGCAAGACCAGCGGCTATTATTGCTCAAACAGCAAACAAATTTCAAAGCGAAATTTCTATTACAAGAGATGACGCAACAGTAAATGCAAAATCAATCATGGGTGTAATTGCAATGGGCGCAGGCTATAACACTCAGTTAACAATAACAGTAGAAGGTCCAGACGAATCCGAAGCTGTAGCAGTTTTGGAAAATTTGTTCGAAAGCAAGTTCGAGGAAGAGTAGTCAAAAAAGTTTTCTGGAAAACTTTTTTGACTACGCCTCCAATCGTGAATTTGCGAAGCAAATTTTCCGAAAAGAGAATATGGAAGTTTTCCTGGGAAAACTTTTTTTTACGCCTATAATAAAAAATTTGCGAAGCAAATTTTCCAAATTCCACGCCTCTAATAGCAAAGTTATGTAGCGACTTTACGAGGAAAACAAATGTCATTCTCGCACTTGATGCGAGAATCTTAAACAATTATAAAAAAGGAGTACGTGTATGAAACAAATTACAGAACGTCAAAAAGAAGTGCTTACATTTATTTCTAACTTTACAGAAGAAAATTCTTATCCACCAACAGTACGCGAAATAAGTTCACACTTTGAAATTTCATTAAGAGCAGTACAAGATCATATTACGGCACTTCAAAAAAAAGGATATTTATCACAATGCCAAAAACGTTCTCGTTCAATTAGAGTTTTGTCTGATTGTAGAGAAAAAGAACCAGAACTTTTTGTTGGACGAGTTCCTCTTTTAGGAAGCGTTGCAGCCGGAAAACCACTTCTTTCTGAAGAAAATTTAGATGGATACGTAAATTTGACAGAACCATTTGTTCGTCCCGGAAAAAATTATTTTGCGTTAAGAGTGCGTGGAACAAGTATGATAAACGCAGGAATTCTTGAAGGCGATTTGGCAGTTGTAGAACAATCGAATACAGCTGTAGATGGACAAATTATTGTTGCGGTTATCGACGATGCAATCACATTAAAAAGATACTATAAAGAAGCAACACGCGTAAGACTTCAACCAGAAAATCCAGACTTTCAAGCAATTTATTGTCAGGATGTAAGAATCGTTGGAATTTTATCAAATATCGTAAGAACATATTAATGGCAGCACCACTTTATTTATATACAGGGCCAGAATTTGGCGAAAGAGAAGATGCTATCATCGAAATAAAAAAATCTCTTAAAAAAAAATATGGTTCTGTAGATGAACATTTATTCTATCTTGTAGAAACTCCATTCAACCAAGTGATGACCATTTTGCAAAGTGGAACTTTATTTTCTGACGCAATTTGTATTGTTTGTAAAAACGCGGAACTTTTAAAAAAGAAAGATGATTTACAAATGATTTCAGACTGGCTTGAAAGTGCAGAAGAAACCGCAGTTTTGATTTTGGTTTCGGACGAAATTTCGGTAGATGCAAAATTAACAAAATTAGTTCCTACTTCAAACAAAAAGCAATTTTGGGAAATGTTTGAAGATAAAAAACTTCCATGGATTTACAATTTTATAAAAAAGAATGGATACGAAATTGAACAAGATGCTGCAGAATGTATTTTGCAAATGATAGAAAATAATACGCTTGCATTAAAACAAGAATGTTCTAGATTTTTTATGTGTTTTGCAAAAGGACACAGAATTAAAATAGAAGATGTGGAATCTGTGTTGTCACATAATCGTGAAGAAAACGCATTTACGTTGTTCAATCATATGGCAGATTCAACGCAAGCCCAACAAAAGCGACTTGAAAATTCACTGAACATTTTACAAAGCATCAGACTTTCCAAAGATTCTTCATCTGTAAAAATAATTGCGGGGCTTTCATCTTGTTTTAGAAAATTAGCAACATGGATTTCTATAAATGACGACGGCTTTGTTGATGAACAAATTTTGAGACAGAATGGATTTTCTAGCAAATTGCAGCAGAAACAATATAGAAGTGCGGCAAAATTATGGACAATTGGACAAACAACTGCAATTTTGGCCATTTTAGCAGCGACTGATATGGAAATACGTTCCAACGGTTCGTTAATGGAAGACGTTCTTCTTCAAAAGATGATTTACGAAATTGTAATTAAGAAGGGCGCAACAATCAGTAGTGCAGAATATTAATCAAAACTTAAGGAATTAAGAAGTTCTTTTAAGCTAATCAATTCTTCTTTTGTAAAAGTAGAACCTTTTCCCATTTTTTCGTGATCACTAGACCAACTTCTTATGTCGTATTTTGCGGGACGTCCGGCCCAAGAAACTAGATTTAATTCAAGATTCCAGCCACCTTTCCCTTGTGAAATTACGCCGAGATGTTCTTCAACTTTGAATGAAAATTCATCAGCCATAGGATTCCTCCGTAGTAAAGTTTTTTCAATATATGTTCGATATATGAAAAACAGATTGGTACAAAGATTTTGTTACAAAAAATTTGCTATAAATATTATCGAAGAAATCAAAGGTTTTCTTTAAGGCATTTGAAATATTGCGATAATTATTTTTATATAGTAAAATAAATTACAAACTAAATAAGTGAGGATTTTTATGAAAAAAATTGTGATTACAGCTTTTTCAGCGTTTTTAATCCTTTCTTTTATTTCTTGTGGATCAAAACCTGCTCCAGAGGAAACAAAAGAACCTGAAGCTCCTGTTGTTACTGAAGAAGAAGTTGTTGAAGAAGTAGAGGAAATTATTGAAACTGTAGATAATACTTTAGCATTACAAAGTATTGATGGTGCAAGAAATCTAGCTGTAGAATCAGGGGCTGAAGACTCTGCTGCAGATTTGTTAAAATCAGTTGATGATTTATATGCACAAATCAAAGCAAAATCTGATGAAGGAAAAGATGTTTCTAAAGAAGCTACTGATATTGCAAACAGATATTCGGCAATTGCTTCTTACGTAAAAGCAAAAGAGGCAAAGCAGAAAATTGATGACACAGATTTAATCAGTTTTGCGCAATCAATTTATGATGAAGGAAATTCTGCTTATTCAGAATTAGAAGCAATGTTTGCAAATCCAGATGTAACTGGTGAGCAATTGTTGGAAAAAGCAACAAAAGCATATACATGTTTCAATTCTGTTTTAATTATTGCTTATAAACAAATTGCAAAAGATGAACGTTCGGATGCTTTTGTTGAAAAAAGAAATGCTGATAGCGTAAAAGCTGGTGTTGCACAAAAAGAAAAATATGATGAAGCTGTTGAATTATTCAAAAAAGGTGATTCATTGTATTCAATGCAAAGTTTAGAAAAATCTTACGAAAGTTATAAAGCATCAAAAGAAATCTTTGCAGCATTATATCTTGATGTTTCAGAAAAACGTGCTGCAGCTCAAAAAGCAATTGAAGAAGCAAAAAAACGTGTTGCAGAAAGTGCAGAATTTGCAACAGAGGCTGACGTAAAATCTCCAATTACAGAAAAAGTTGAAGGAATTGAAGAAGAAGATGCAGTTCTTTTGGAAGAAGAAACATTTGCAGATCCATCACAAGCTGAAGCTGATTTGCCAGAAAATTTGGAAGAACCAAGTTTAAAAGAACAAATTGAAAATACAGCAAACAACTTAAGCGATGGAATTGAAAATCTAAATAAAGAATTAAACGATGTTCTTAATTCAGGAGATGCAAAATGAAAAAAATAGTTTCTATTTTATTTGTAGCATTATTTACAACTTTAGTTTTTTCTGTAAGTTATAAAAATAATACATATCAAAAATTAGCAGATGAATATACAAAAAAAGCAGAAATGGCTCTTGATGCTGGCGAATATGATTTAGCAATTGAATATTCTGCAAAAGCTGAAGAAAATGCTGCATTGTCGGAAGCTTATATCAACAGAATGATGGCAAGAAAACAAGCTGATGACAGCATCAAAATTGCAAAAAACAAATTAGCTTGGGCAGAAAAAATCAATGCAGAACAAACTTTCCCAATGGCATATACAGCTGCAAAAGAAAATTTAGCAAATGCAGAAGCTGCTTTTGAAGCAGAAGATTATGCAAAAGCAACAGAATATGCAAATCAATCTTTGGCTTCGTTAGATGGTGTAAGAGAAATTACTCCTCTTCCTGAATTCTATGTTGTTCGTCCTTGGGCAGAAACAAAAGACTGTTATTGGAATATTTCTGGTCGTCCTTATGTTTACAACAATCCTCTTTTGTGGGAAAACTTGTATCAGGCAAACAAATCAAATATGCCAAAACCACAAGACCCAAATCTAATTCTTCCAGGAATGAAGATGAAGATTCCAAGTCTTACTGGTGAATTCCGTTCAGGAACATACGATTCTAAAAAAGAATACGAACCATATAGCGCAAAATAAAAAATAATTTGCCAAAGAGAAAGACTGCCCAATAAAGTTTTTATGAATTTTATGAAAGGCAGTCTTTTTTTTGTTTAAAATATAAAGCCAAAGCGCTTGCCATCAAAGCGTGAGGAAATTCATTTGTTCCCATTCCTTGAATAACATCTTCTTTATTAATTTTCATGCAATTTATGAATTCATCGTGGTCCAATTCTTGATTTCCGATTTTTACTAAATCAGTTGCCAAAAAAATGTGCACGTGATTTGAAAATAATGCTGGATTTGGATTAAAAGAACCTAATTTGATTAATGAATTTGCTTTGTAGCCGGTTTCTTCTTGAAGTTCACGTTTGGCAGCAACTTCTGGAAGTTCACCTTCATCAATTACGCCGCCAGGGAATTCCACACTTAAAGCTTCTTCACCGTGGCGCCATTGTTTGACCATCAAAAAGGAATCATCCAACTCAGGAATTGTGATAACCCAATCTCTTGCATTCATCACGTAATAATCGCCTTGAGTTCCGTCTTTTGCTTGATTGTGACGAACTGTAACGTCAAAAACGACTGTTTTTAGAATACTTGATGAACTTTTCTGTTCCCATTTTATTTTTTCATCATCATCGGTAAAAAAAGATTTCAAATCGGTCTCCAATTTTTTTTGCATTATTGATAATTTAGGTTTATCATATTTTTAGATTAATGTGTATCTTTATTTTAGGAGGCGAATATGGCGATTATTTCTTTTTCTAGACAGGTTGCGGCGTGGGGTGATGAAGTTGCAGCTTCTCTTGCTGAAAAATTGAATTATAAATTTGTAAAGAGAACTGATATTGAAAAACAGATAGTTGAACTTGGTTTTCCAAAAGAAAAAATTCCTACTTATGATGAAAGAAAACCTGGATTTTTTGCTTCATTCGCTTCTGTTCGTGATGAATATTTAAATTATGTTCAGTATGCGTTGCTTTCTGCGGCAAAAGATAATAATGCTGTAATTATTGGGCGAGGTGCTTTTTCAATTTTTGAAAAAATGGAAAATCATGTTGCTGTAAGATTGGTTGCGGATGAAAATACAAGAATTGAGCGATTAAAAACAGAATTTAATTGGAACGAAAAGCAGGCAAAACAAAGAATTAATGAAAGTGACGTAAATAGAGACGGTTTTCACAAGAATTTCTTTAATGTGGATGTAAAAGATTCTTCAAATTATCACATGATTTTGAACACTGGAAAAATGAACGTTGATTTTGCGGCGGAACTTGTGGCTCATTATGTAAAAGCAAATATCAGTCAGGAAGATGAAATTAAGGGTCACAAAAAAATTCAAGAATATTTAAAAGCTCAAACTTTGGTAAATAAACTTGTTTTTGAAGAAAAAATTGATATTAAATTTATTCATGCAGAAATAAATGATAACGAATTGCTTTTGCAGGGAGTTACTGAATCACCAATGCTTATAGATAAAGCCGTTAGGTTTGCTTCTGAATTATATCCAGAATATTCTGTAAAATCAGTAATCTCTGTGGTGCAAGATTTTAAAACATATTAATCTATTGACTTTTTATACTGATTTATTGATACTTTTATTATATGAAATTGTCTAATAAATTTACTTTATCTCGCATTTTACTTGCCCCTGTTTTTTTTATTTTGTATTTTGTTCCAATTTGGTTTGGAAAATTCAATGAATTATCTATGATTATTGCAATTCCATTATTGGCTTTTATGGAATTTACTGATTATTTAGATGGTCATTACGCAAGAAAACATAATGAAGTTAGTGATTTTGGAAAATTGTTCGATCCATTTGCAGATGTAATGGTTCATCTTTCAACATTTGTTTGTTTCTTATTTTCTGTAACAGGCAAAGGTTATATGTCTCCACTCATTTTGATTTTGATTTTGTATCGCGAAATGTCTATGACTTTTATCAGAATGATTGCTACAAAAAAAGGAATTGCAATTGCTGCAAGAAAAGGTGGAAAATTTAAAACTGTAATGTATGTAGTTGCAGGTTTTTACGCACTATTTTTGGAAACACTTGTAAGATTCGATGTTCAATTAGAATGTTTTGATGTTTTAAGAGTTGTTTGTACATGTTTATTCGTAATTTGTTTGATTTGTAGTTATGCTTCGTTTATAGATTATATAAAACACTTTGGAAAAGTTATTAAAGAATAAGCGCAAGTTAGAGTCTATTTATCACCGAACGTGAGTTTCACTTGCGCTCCCAGTTTTGCTTTCGCAAAACTGGTTCATTGATTTATAAATATAATTCTGAATTCTTCATTCTGAATTCTGAATTAACTTACAGGGCTTCAATAGAAATCTTTTTTGGTGCTGGAATTGCTTTTTTCTGCATCATTACTGTTAAGATTCCGTTTTTAAAGTTTGCAGTGATATTTTCACCATCAACGTCAGAAGGAAGTGTAAAGCGTCTTGTAAAAGAAGAAGTTCTTCGTTCTTTTAGAATCCATTTTGCTTTATGCTTCTTTTCTTCTTTGTCTTCAACTTCTTCGATTTTTGAAGAAATTGTGAGATTTCCGTGTTCAAGTTCAATGTTTACATCTTTTTCGGATCTTCCTGGAAGTTCCATTTCCAAAGTGTAAGCATTTTCATCTTCTTTTACATCAACTTTTGGTACTGAAGCAGTTCTGTAAAATACACTAGGGTTTGCTTCAGAGAGCATGTTGTTAAAAATAGAGTCAAAAAGTGTTAATTCGTTCATATAATTCCTCCAAATATTTTGTTCAATTTATTTTGAAACGTCTCCGTTTAGTGACAGAATCTTTTTTTTATTCTGTTACACAAATATATATGCAAGAATCGTGCCAAGTAAAAATAAATAAAAAATGTTGAAAAAAAATAATGTTTTGGTGAAAAAGAAAAAAAATACGCGTGTCAAAATGACTCTATAAAATGAGCAAAAATGACACGCGTGTGTAAAAAAAAGACGAATTATTTGTTTTCTAGAATAATTGTTTCTTGTAGGGTCAAAAGTTGTGCAATTGGGAAAGAAAAAGTTTTTGTTTGATTATTTTTATCTGTAAGATTGATTTTTATGTTGCTTTCAGAAATTTCTTTAGAAGCACTTTCTCCGTAAAAAGACGCGATTGTTTCTAAATATTCTTCTTGAGACATAACTTCATCATTAAAAATTGGAGCAAGAAGTAAATCTAAGAATAGAATGATTTGTTCATCTGCGAGTTTGTAAAATTCAGTTAATTCTTTTGGTGAAAGAGTGATTTTTAATTTATTGCTTCCAGAAAAAAGTCCGGATTTGTATAAGAAAGTATTTTTTGTTTTTTCTTGCATAGAAATTTGTAAATCTGAGCCTGTTTTAGATTTTACATCTACGTTTGAAAATCCCGATTTTAATAATTCGTATTTTATTTGGTCAGTTTCAAAAATTACCGAATCATTTTGTGAATCAGAATCTGAAGTAGAAGAAATCATTTTTGCAAAAGCTTGTCCTGCCGCTCCCGAAAAAGAAATGTCTATAATTCCATCTGAATTTTCTGTGATTGTAACTTCTGTTGTACAACTCCAAAAACTAAACATAAAAAATGCGCTCAAAATTAATAAAAAAAGTTTTTTCATCATCATCATCCTGTTTGTTGAGATTATATAAATTAAACACCAAAAATTGACAAAGGAAACAAAATTTTAATTCCTGTGTACATTACAAGGCCAGCGGAAATTGATTCTATAAAAGAAAGGGCTGAACCATCTAAATTGTTATAAACTGTGTAACTTATGTCTTGTACAGCTTGGATTTTTGTTTTTCCCACAACCAACGATGGTGTAGAAAAAGAAAATCCGATTATGCCCGGAAAAATGGAAGATTTTATTTCTTTGTCTGAATCAATTAATTTTACATCGTTGAAGGTAAAAACTGGACCTGCGTAAAAACTAAAATAGTCGTTTAGTGATAAACTAAAAATTAAAGGAAGTTGGAACGTATTTAAACCGGTATTGATTCTAAAAATTGTTCCAAAACCGGGTGATAACTTCCATTTTTTATATTGTGCATGAAGTTTTATATCAACTCCGCGGAATTGAAAAATAAATCTGCGAGGTGAAATTAAAGCCCAATCTACAAAAGTTGAAAAATCGAAAACGAGATTGTCAGAAAAATTTTGGTCTTCCAAAGAAATAGTTATGTCTTTTGATTCTGGGGTTACTTGGGCAATAGAAGTTGTTTCTCTTCCAGAAGGTAAAATTTGTCCTGTAGCAACGTATTTATCCATCCAATAAGGTTGATTTAATGAAGAAACTACAACTCCGGAGTTTGGTCCGTCGCTTATGGCAGAAATAAATTGACCACCACCAATATAGATTCCTACGTGTGAAATTTGTCCGCTTGAGGTTGTTTTAAAGAAAATTAAATCACCTTCTTCGCGCTTTTCTTCCGAAACAATTCTTACGTGACTGTAAATTGCTTTTGCAGTTCGAGGAAGTTGCAGACCGAGCGCGTGATGTGCTGAATAATAAATCAATCCTGAACAATCAAAAACTTCGGGACCAACAGCCCCATATTCGTAAGCTGCACCGATGTGACTTTTTGCTTCCATAATGAATTTTTCTCTTGCGGCTTTTGCTTGTGCAGGAGTCATGTTTTGTGCAAAAATTTGTACAGATGAAAAAAACATTAATAGAAAAAATAGAATTGATATTTTAAAAAATTGTTTTCTAATTTTCATTTTCATATTTTGTATTATATTCTTTAATAGACAACATCGCAACAAATAAGAACGTATAAAAAAAGTCAAATTATTTTTATGATAAAATCAAATTTGTGTGATAAAATAATCAATTATGGAGGATGGAATGGCAAAGACAAAAACAGAGCCTTGGTTTTATTTAAATGATTATAGGGGAAAGGATTTTGCAGGAGAATGGCCAACGTTTCCAGAAATGTTGAAAATTCAAACAAGTAGATATCCTGATAGACCTTATTTTGTAGATTTTGATGGGCCAAATGGTTCAAAAAATGTTTTGACTTATGCACAAGTTTTTGACAAAGTACAAAATCTTGCAAAATGGATGATTGCAAACGGACTTGAAAAAGGTGATAAAGTTGTTGTATCAGGTAAAAATGCTCCAGAATGGGGTGTTGTTTATTTAGCAGCTTTGTATGCAAGTGGAATTATTGTTCCAATAGATGCGGCTCTTCACGAAAAAGAAATGTTGAATCTCTTGGAAGTTGCAAAACCAAAATTCATTTTTGTTGATGATGAAAAAATCGCATATATCAATGAAAAATATCCAGATACTCCAATTTTTTCGTTAAATTCGGCAAATGCAGAAAAATATGTTTATAACATCAAAACTGATAAAGAAGTTGAATATAACGAGCCAGCAAAAGAAGATGATACAGCGGCAATTTTATTTACTTCAGGAACAACCGGAAATCCAAAGGGCGTAATGCTTTCTCACAAAAATTTTATTAGCGATGGTTTTATTGCGCAGAAAAATTTTAATCACTATCCAACAGATGTTTTTTACGCTTTATTGCCAATTCATCACGCGTATACAATGCAGGCCGCTTTTATTAATCCAATGTTGACAGGTGCTTCGATTGTTTTTGGAAAAAGCATGGCTGTAACAAGATTGCTAAAAGAATTAAGAGAAGGAAAAATCACTGTTATGTTGGGTGTTCCTCTTTTGTACAACAAACTTTTGGCTGGAATCAGAAAGGGAATTAAAGAAAAAGGCGCTTTTGTGTCTGGTTTATTAAATGGATTGTGTAATTTTTCTTATTTCTTAAAAAGATATTTGCATATTAATATTGGTAAGTTGATTTTTAAACCAGTTTTGCAAAAAGCTTCAATTTATACTTTAAGAGTTGCAATTTCTGGTGGAGGTCCTCTTGCCGCATCTGTATTTAAACAATACAACGGAATGGGAATAGATTTTATTCAAGGTTATGGTTTAACAGAAACTTCTCCAATTATTACATTAAATCCAGTTGATAAATTTAAAATTCATAGTGTTGGACAAGCGTTCTTTCCACATATGGACGTAAAAATTATAAATAAAGATGAAAAATCACACAGAAAAGTGGAACGTCAAATTGGTGAAATCGTTGTAAAAGGTCCGATGGTAATGCAAGGTTATTACAATATGCCAGAAGAAACTGCTGCAATGTTCACAGAAGACGGATATTTAAAAACTGGTGATTTGGGATGGATGGATAAAGATCACTACGTAATGTTGTGCGGTCGTGCAAAAAATTTAATTGTTACAAGTGGTGGAAAAAACGTTTATCCAGAAGAAATTGAAGATGCATTCCAACTTTGTGATGATATTCAACAAATCACAGTTCAAGGTTACATCGACAATGAAGAAACAAAATCTGAAGCAATTGAAGCGTTGATTTATCCAAGTGATGCTTTGTATGAACGTTTGGGATTAACAAGAGACACTGTTACTCAAGAAGAAGTTCTAAAAGCAATTCAAATGGATGTAAACAAAGTAAATAAAACTTTGCAACCATATTCAATAATTACAAAAATTACTATTTTGGATGAACCTTTGGCAATGACAACAACCCAAAAAGTAAAACGTAATTATAAAAAATAAAAAAAAGCGATGAGTGAAAAATCTCATCGCTTTTTTTTGGTAATAACCCAAAAATTAGTCTACTTTTTTGCTTGTAACAACAACAGAATTATCTGCGTTTGAGTAAGGAGCAGGAATATATTTGTCTGCTTCCCAATCGTTTTCCCACTTGTAACCATCTAGTAAATAACGGA
>SUWN01000020.1:23007-40055 GCA_015061465.1 Treponema bryantii
CCCAAAAATTAGTCTACTTTTTTGCTTGTAACAACAACAGAATTATCTGCGTTTGAGTAAGGAGCAGGAATATATTTGTCTGCTTCCCAATCGTTTTCCCACTTGTAACCATCTAGTAAATAACGGAATTGATATTCTTTTCCAACTTCCAATGGAATTTTTACAGAAAAAGAACCGTCTTTTCCTTGTTTAAGTGGAGTGTCAGTGCTGCTCCAGCTATTAAAATCTCCGGCAATATTTACAGTTTTTGCTCCTTGAGCTGCTTCTGCTGAAACTGTAAATGTAACAGTACAAGTTGTTTTATCTTTCGAAAAAGATTTTTTTAACGACATCTTTTTTCTCCTACTAAAAAAATAAAGCAAGTTTTTATAAACAATTTTTAAATTTTGTAAATAAAGGTCTTATATTGTAAAACATAAGTACCAAAGTTTAAATTTGTCAAGTAAAAAAAATGTAATAAAGATGTTATAGTATTTTTATTTTTTATACAAGACTCATTTTTGAAAAATTAGTTAAAAATAAAACTAATTTAAAATTTCATTTATTGCAACCCTGTAGTTCTTTTTTGTATAATATCCACCTATGAATTACGAAAATCCTTTAATTGTTCAAGGCGACAGAAGTTTATTGCTCGATGTTCACGCACCTTTAGCAGAAGAATGCAGAAATGCGCTTATTCCTTTTGCGGAGTTGGAACGTTCGCCAGAACATCTTCATACATACAAATTATCTCCTCTTTCTTTGTGGAATGCTGCAAGTGTTGGTTTTTCTGCACAAGATGCGATTGATGTTTTAAATAAATTTGCAAGATACGATGTACCTCAATCAGTTGTGATGTGGATTAAAGAAATTGAAGGTCGCTTTGGAAAATTAAGATTGGTTTTAGGACCAGAAAAAAAAGTGCCTTTAAAAGTAAGCCAAGAAGTAGAAGAAAACCAAGAAAGTGATGAATCTAAATTTATTTTAGAAAAATATTTGTATTTATTATGTGCTTCGGGAGTAATTTATAAAGAAGTTTTTGCAAATCAATCTCTAAAAAAAATCATTATTCCTACAGAATACGAAGGAACAGATGAAGTTACTGAAGAAGAAAAACAATATTGTTTTTTGCTTCAACTTACTGATCGTGGAACAATTAAGCAACTATTATTAAATGCAGGGTGGCCTGTAAAAGATGATGTTCCGCTTGCTGACGGTGAACCTTTGGATGTAAGTTTGCGTGAAGTTACTCTTGGTGGAAAAGAGTTAAAAATTCGGCAGTATCAAAAAGAATCTGCAAAAGCGTTAGTTGGTGATAAAGGCAAAGGAACAGGATTTGGAACAATCGTTTTGCCTTGCGGGGCCGGAAAAACAATCGTTGGTATGACAATCATGGATTTGTTAAAAACTTCCACATTGATTATCACAACAAATATTTCTGCTGTTCATCAGTGGATTGATGAATTACTTGATAAAACAAATTTGACTCGCGACCAAATTGCTGAATATTCGGGAGAAAATAAAGAAATCAAGCAAGTAACTGTTGCAACGTATCAGGTTTTGACTTGGCGCCCAGAAAAAGACGGTCCATATCCTCATTTTTCTATTTTCCATGAACGGTCGTGGGGTTTGATTATTTATGACGAAGTTCACATGTTACCAGCGCCTGTGTTTAGAGTTGTAGCAGATTTACAGGCAGTTCGACGCGTTGGTTTAACAGCGACTTTAGTTCGGGAAGATGGATGTGAAGGTTATGTTTTTAGTTTGGTTGGGCCAAAACGCTACGATGTTCCTTGGAAGGAATTGGAACAATCTGGTTGGATTGCAACTGCCGAATGTATAGAAGTTCGGGTTGATTTGCCTGTAGAAAAAGAAATTGAATATGCAGTTGCGACGGCAAGAGAAAAACACAGAATCGCAAGTGAAAATTCAAATAAAATTGACCTTGTAAAAAAGATTATTGATAAATACGACCAAGATAAAATTCTTGTGATTGGACAATATATAAATCAACTTGAAGAAATTTCAAAAATGTTGGATTGTCCAATCATCACGGGAAAAACTCCAAATACAGAGCGAGACAAAATTTACGATGATTTTAGAAACGGAAAAATTCGTGTGCTTGTTGTTTCTAAAGTTGCAAATTTTGCAATCGATTTACCAGACGCATCGCTTGCAATTCAAGTTTCTGGAACTTTTGGAAGTCGTCAAGAAGAAGCGCAACGTTTGGGAAGAATTTTGCGGCCAAAAGAAAGAACAAGCCGATTCTTCACATTGATTACGCGTAATACTGTGGAAGAAGAATTTGGTTCAAACAGACAGAAATTTTTGGCAGAACAAGGTTATTCTTACAAAATAGTTAGAAGTTCGGAAGAAATATAATCAAAAAAAGGTGGAAAGAAAATGAAAAAAGCAGGGATTTTTTTAATTACAATTTGTTTTATTTCAAATTTATTTGCGATAGATGGGCTTTTATCCAAAAGTGAAAACTTGCGAATTGTAAAAACGCAATATTTTGACATCATCTTTCCAGAAGAATGTCGTGAAAGCGCAAAAATTTTGGTAGAAAATGCGGACAAAGCTTATGAAGAACTTGCGGAAACTTACGAGCAGCCAATGCTTTTTAGATTTCCAGTTGTAATTACGCCGGAAGAACAAATGTTTAACGCGTATTTTTCTACAGGTTATTACAACAGAATTGTAATGTACGCGACAACGCCGGATGAAGATTTTAATGAATTTTCAGAAATTTTCCTTTCTACTTTTAAACACGAACTTACACACGCGTTTACATTCAATTTGCGAAACAAATTTTGGCAATCATTTTCTAAAATTTTTGGTGATAATCCTACTCCAACAATGATTGCAATTACTTCGGGAATGGCGGAAGGAGCAACTGTTTCTTACGAAAGTAAAGACGGTGAAGGAAGAATTAACAACGAATATACAAAACATCTTTTGCGTCAGGCAAAAATTGAAGACGATTTTCCTTCTTATGCAGATGTTTCGTGTGTTGCAGAAAAAGACCCAAATGCAAACTTTTATGAATTCAACGGATTTTTTCATGATTGGCTTCAAAAAAATTACGGAATGAAAAAATATGGCGAATGGTGGTACAGACAAGTTAATATTCAATCTTTGACAGTTGGTGGCGCATTCAAAAAAGTTTATGGTTTTAAATTAAAAGATGCGTGGAATCAATTTGCACAGGAATTTGAAATTCCAGAAATTTGTGATGACAGTGTAGAAAACGGAAAAATTCAGGATTTGTTTACGCCAGATTCAAATGTTTATTCTAAAGAAAATTCTAGCGGAAATTATTTTTATTTTTTGACAAATACACAAAAAGGAATTTATTTTTACAAACGCGGCTACATTTATTTTATTGATAAAAATGATTTAGAAAATTCGGAAATTCAGGCAAAAAAAATCTGTCCTGTTTCGAATGTTTCCAATATCAGATTTTCTAACGACGGAAATTTTGCGGTAATTACGTATTATGATTTAAATGCGCCGACTACAAAACGAAAAATTTCAATTTGTGATATTCAAAATAAAAAAAATATTCGTATAAATAAAGACGCAATCAAAGATGGAAATTTAATCAAAAAAGATGGCGAATATTATTTGGTTTACACAGATTTTTCTTCTTTCAACGTAAAAATCAAAGTAGACAAAGTGGATTTTTCAAACAAAAAAAATCTTCTTACAAATGTTTCAGAAAAAGTTTTGAACACGGAAGTAAACGCGTATTCTTACGTTGATGTGGGTGGCGGAAATTTTGCATTCATTAATAAATCAAAGATGAATTATTCAATTTGTGTGTTTGATTCAGAATGTAATCTTATAAAAGAATATTCGTTGCCTTTAGAAAAAATGGATATTAGATATTTGTCTTTTATGAACGATAATCTTTATTTTTCTTGGGCAAATCCGGGGACAATGATTCGGTTTGGAAAAGTTGATTTAACAAATGATATAATTTCTTTATCAAATCAAAATATTTCTGGTGGAATTTTTTATCCAGTTGGTTTGAATCAAAATGAAATTGCATATATTGCAAATTTTGCAAAAGAATATCGTTTGCTCAAAAAACAAATTCAGCCAGAAACAATGCAAGAATTCAGCGTAGAAACAATCGCTATGAATAATGATGATTTTAGTAATGAAGAAAGAACGTTGCCTTTGGAATTGGCGGGCGAAAGAGAATATAAAAAATATGAACATCTCAAAAGAGGTGTTTTGCTTCCTTTGGGAACAGTTGTTTCAAATAGTTTTGGAGAAAATGGTAGTTCACAAATTGATTTACCAATCGGAATTTCTTATATAACAAGTAATCCTTGGGGCGGAACAGCTTTTTATGGTTCTGTTGGTTATGGACTAGAAACAAATTCTGCAGGAATTAATCTTGGCGTTCAAGGTGGATCAGATAATACATTTTTTAGATATGTTATTGATAATGTAACTGAATTTGATAAAAACGGTTGGAAAAGTGCGTCGCTTGCTTTGGGGTTAAGTTCGGAATTATCTGTTCTAAAAAAATCGGCATTTGCAATTTCCAATAATTCTTACGGATTTATTGGAAAAGAAAATAATACAAATGCAAAAAAAGCATTTGGTGCATACGCGCCATTAACAAACGACAAATATCTTTATTTGGAAAATTCTACGTCTTTTGTTTATCGTTGGCAGGAATCTACAGGTTACAGTCGATATGCAAAAAAAGGTTTTGCGGTTGGACCATCTTTCTTGTATCAATATTTGAGCAAAGTAACTCCTGTAAAAAAAGAATATTTAAATGCTTCTAGATTAGGTATGCAAGGTTTGATTATGATTCCGCGCCTTCTTCCAATAAAATGTAAAATAGGATTAACTTACAATTTGCCAACAACAATTCGTTTAAATGTTTTGTCGCCAAGCGCTACAAATTATTCAATTGATTCACCGGGATTGGTTTTTGGATTCTTTAAAGATTCTGCTGCTTTTGAATTGGCAAGTTTTGAAGCTCAAACTGTTTTATTTTCTTCAGAAATTCAAAAATCAATTTTTGGAACTTCGGGCTTGTATTTGAATTATTGGACAATTTCTTTTGTTTATTTTTGTGAATTTGAATGTTTTCCAGCAGAAAACAGAAGAACTTATAGCGTTACAAATATTCCTTATTTGATAGATTTAGTAAAACAAAACGAGGTCTTCTATAATGATTACGGGGCAGTAAGATTTGCGTTTGCATTTACTCCGGCAATAGGTGGTTTAGCAAATCCTTCAAACAAAATAGAGATGTATTTAGATTTATCACTTGCAAATGTTGGAACAGAACTTTTGCCACAATTAAAATTTGGTATAAAAATGAACTAGGATTAAATTAAACAATAAAATCTAAGAGTAAAAAAACAATTTATAATTGCTCCCGCGTACGTAGGCTGGCACAAAACCGCTCGATAACTCGCTACACGCTGCTTGTGGTATAGAAACTATAGAACCAGCCACTATTGTGGCTGCCACAAGCAGAGTGTTTTTGGCCCAACCTCCGTTCGCTCGCGCAAAATCTATTTTTTAATAAACTATTTATAAATGTTCAATTTATCAAAATGGGCGGAAATATTTAAAATAAGAACGTTGGTATATGTAAAATTCATTTAAGAATTCCGGGTAAATTCGATAAAGTAAACATATAAAAAAAATGTCTGAAAAAGGCGGAGTGAATGTTCGTGCTTTGCGAAGGTCTTCGACCGATAAAATTATTCGCAAAATGCCTGCAAGCGAAGCGCGAGGTCGAAATAGCGGAGCATAAGTACGGTTATTCACGGGAGCCTTTTTCGCTCGATGTTTTTTTCTTTATATGTTTAATTTAATCCTAGCATTTTATTTGGCTAAACACCGCTCCAATTGGGTCTCGTATAATTAGATTTGCCGCAGAATCCATAGGAGTTGGTGTTTTGTTGATTAAAACCAAATTTTCCCCTCTAAAATATCTGATTAAACCAGCTGCTGGATTTACAACTAAAGATGTTCCTCCCACAATTAAAGTGTCTGCATTTTGAATTGCATCGATAGAAGCTTCGATTACATCATCATCTAAATTTTCTTGATACAAAACAATTCCCGGTTTGATGATTGCCCCACATTTTGTACAGTGCGGAATTTTATCCGGGGCAGATTCACTTTGTTTTACAAAAGTTAAATCGTAATTTGCGTGACAGTTTTCGCAATAATTATTTAAAGTTGTTCCATGTAATTCATAAACAATTTTGCTTCCTGCCGCTTGATGAAGCCCATCTATATTTTGAGTTACAATCGCTTTTAATTTGCCAGTTTGTTCTAATTCGGCAAGTTTATAATGAGCAGGATTTGGTTTTATGTTTTCTAAAATAAATTTTTCTCTGTAAAATTTATAAAATTCGGCTGTGTTTTTGTAAAAAAAATCGCGGCTCAAAATTTCTTCTGGTGGAAAATCCCATTTTTGAAAATAAAGACCATCTGTACTTCTAAAATCAGGGATTCCAGATTCTGTGGAAACGCCAGCACCGCCAAAAAATACAATATTTTTGCTTTTATCTATAAGCTGTTGTAAAATATCTACATTACAATGATTCATTATTGCTCCAAAATTTAAGTTTTAGTGATGAAAAAAGGGAAACCTGCCGATAAGTAAATGGGGTTTTCTTTTTTTTTAGACAAACTTTTATACATATATTATGGGAGTTGACGAATGAAAAGTCAAAAAGTTCTTTTATTTTTATTAGTAAGTTTTTTAATGGTGAGTGTTTTTGCTCGTGGAAAGAACGACATTGAAACTCACGAAGTAGAAAACTTGAACAGTTGGCAGGAAGAATTTGATTTAGAATCAAAGAAACCTGGAAAATACAATATTATGATTACTGCAAAAGACTTGGGTGGTAATCAATATATTGAAGGTCCTTATAATCTTTACCTTGACCCAGATTCCGATTTACCAATTTGTGGAATTACAAACCCTTATTCAAACATGAGAATTGTCGGAAACTTGAACATCGTAGGAACTTGTGTTGATGATGATGGTGTTGATTATGTAGAACTTGTTCTTGACGGTGATGAAGATCATCCAATTCGTGCAGAAGGTGCAGAATTCTGGTCTTATTATTTGGATACTGTCAAATTAGAAGAAGGTCCACATACAATTAAAGTTACAGGTTACGACATCAACGGATTACCAGGAAATCCAACAACTCTTACATGGCAACTTGACCGTTTACAACCAATTACTACAGTTTTAGACAGAACAATGGGAATGCTTGTTTCTGGAAACGTTCATTTTGTAGGAACGGTAGAAGATGGAAACGGAATTAGAGAATTGTTCTATTCTGTAGATAACGGTGAAAATTTCATCCCTGTAAAAATTTCAAAAAACAAAGATTTATGTAATTTCAACATAACTGTAGATACAAAAAAATTCCAAGACGGACCTGCTGTTATTTGGTTTAAAGCAACTGATAATGCTGGTTCTACAGGATTGTACTCTTTCCTTTACTATATAGATAATACAAAGCCAGATGTACAAATTGTTTCTCCAACTCCCGAACAAGTTGTAAATGGAAAATTTTCTATAACAGGTTTTGCAAAAGATACAATTGGTGTTACAGATTTGTCTTGGACATTTGGTGAAGAAACTGGCGTTTTTGAATTAATTCCAGGAAACCCATATTGGATTTTAGATGTAGACACACTTGGTGTAAAAGAAAAATCAAAGAAATTTACAATCCGCGCTGTAGATAAAGCTGGAAACGTAGTAGAAGTTTCTAAAAATATTGCATTAAATCAAGAAGAAGATAAACCAATCGTACAAATTGCAGAACCAACTCCCGAAGAATTAATCCCATTTGATAAAAAATTATATGTACGCGGTTTTGCAACAGATGATGATTCTGTAAAATCTGTGAAAATTCAATTAGACGATAACGAAGCAATTATTCAAGAAACACGTGGTGATTTCTATTATGAATTGTGCAGCGGTGCAGATTTATCTATGGGAAATCATAAAATCACAATTACAGCATTTGATGAAAACGGTGTAGAAGGAAATCCAACTATCGTAAATGTTGTTTCTAAAGGAGCTCTCCCAGCCTTTGAAAACGCACAAATTATTCAAGCAAAAGAAACTGTAGATTTTGTTAATGGAATGGAAATTCATCCTGAAAGTAATTCTTCTTTTGCAGTAAAAATTAATTCTGATGTTGGAATAAAAAGTGTATATAGCAAAATTTCTTGGGGAAAATCTGGCGTAATTGAAAACGAAGTTCCTCTTAAAAATGTAACTTCTTATGATTATGTTCTTCCAATTTTAAATGATTTTCCAAAAGGTTTTATTAATCTTTGCGTAAAAGCAACTGACGCTGTTGATAGAGTAACTGAATACAATTATTCAATTTATGTAACAAATACAACTTTGGTAAAAAATATTGAACCTGTTCTAGTTTTTGACGATAGTCGCGTTGCTGAAGACGGGTCAATTATCAATAACAAAGAATTCCCAGCAACTGGTTATCTTTTGGGAGCAAATGCAATTTCTGTAGAATTGATTCCACAAACTCCATTTGCAAAAGCTGAATTACACGGAAATCAAATTAAATTAGTTGCATTAAACGAAATCGGAGCAAGTGAACCAGTTATTGTACGTGTGATCACTGATAAGAACAAAACAGTTGATTCAAAACCTCTTGTTTTCAAAAATGACACAGCTTTACCAACAATTAAAATCGAAAGATACTCTGATTCTCAGGCAATCGACGGAAAATCTGGAAATGTTGTTATAAAAGGTAGCGTAACTTGTAAAACAGGTGTTGGAAATCTTAAATACAGAATTATGGGCGCAAAAACAGAAATTAAAAACGCTGTAATTGCTTCTGTAAAAAATGATTTAGTTCCCGAAGATTTAGAATCAATCAGATTAAATGAAAACGGTGAATTTGAATTAAAATTAAATACAGCTTCATTTGAACCAGGAATGTATGTTGTAGAATTTATTGCAGAAAGTGCGGGCGGAAACAAGGATGCAAAAGCAGTTGCAATTTCTACAATTCCAGAAATCGTTGAAGTTAACGGAAAACTCCCTGCGGCAAAAACTCAAGTTATTTCTTGGTTTGATGGATATAATGTTTATGCTGTTGCAAGTTATCAAGGAACTTTGGATAGAAATTTCCAAACTTTCTCTCGAAAAGATATGGTAGAAGGAAACAATTCTCTTGTAATGACAACACAAGTACAAGAAAAATCACCGGTAACTTCTAAATTTACAGCGGTAAAAAATCCTACTTTAAATACAAACATCGCAATGATAAATGATTTGCCTTACGAAAGTGGAATGACAATTCCTCTTACATATTTGGCAAAAGAAGGTGGAAAACTCACTGTTTATATGGACACAGGCGCAACAATTGGTTCTGTTTCTTATGAAATTTACGGTGATGAAATTCCTGGTGGCGATGTAACACAAACAGGTTCTGTAAAACCAATTAAACCAGCTGAAGGTGAAACTAGATGGATTGCAGAAATTCCTTTAGCAAATCTTCCTGTTCGTGTTAATAACATCAAAATTAAAGTAAAAGCTGGAACTTTGGAACAAGAAGTAAAAGGTTCATTTAGAGTTGTTCGTCAAGAAGCCTCAGGACAAATTGATGATGAAGAAAAAATCTACAGTTTTGCAGATGTTGGAACTGAATACGACAAAATAAATGAAGCTTTCATCTTAAAAGACGGTTCAAAATATATGTATTACGCAAACTTGAATGGACCACTTACTGTAGAATTATCTGGTGGACAAGATGGTTTGACTGTAAAAAAAGATGATAAATTCATCACGTTATCTTCTACAAAAGATGGCGTTTATAAAAATGTAAAACTTGTAGTAAAAGATAGATTTGGTGATGTTTATGAATCACAGCCAATTAATTTTATTGCAGATTCAACTTCTCCAGAATTAAAAGTTCTAACTCCAGAGATTCATCAATGGTTAGACGGTTTTGTAAAAATTTCTGGAACTGTTGCAGATTCAATTGGTGTAGAAACTGTTGAATATTCTTTAAATAATGGTGAAACTTGGCACACATTACAAACAAATGCATCTGATTCGGCAAGAAAAGGTGTAACATTTAATGAAGAAATTGATATTTCAAATATTCATGATGGGCTTATTCGTTTGAATGTTCGAGCAACAGACAATGCAGAACATGTAAGTGAAGTTTTATTGAGTTGTTTTAAAGATACAACTCCTCCACAAATAACAGTTATTCAGCCATTAAAAGACGATATTGTAAATGGTGAAAATTTGATTGTTTTCAACGTAGAAGAAAACGGATTATTTACAAAAGCTGAATATCATGCGCCACAAATGGGAGAAACAAAAGGAATTGTAAAAGATATTCCATTGAATCCTCTTGTTCATACTCACATCGGTGGAAAAGATTATCCAATTGATGATGCGATGACATTCCACTTCTACGATGATGCAGGGAATGTTGGAAAAATTGAATCATGGGATTTCACAATTGATAGCATTTCGGATTTGCCTCGCACAGAAATTCATGTTCCAGAAGAAATGGAAGTTATTACTCGCGACTTTACAATTTCTGGTGTAATTTATGATGATGATGGTGATACAACAATTTGGTACAAAATAGATGATGAAGAATTCCGTAAACTTCCAAAAATGGGTTCAAGTTTCTCTATCGATGTTCCATTAAAAGCAATGACAGATAACGAACATACAGTAACTGTTTATGCTGTTGATATTAATGGTGTAAAAGGTGAAGAAGTAACTAAAACCTTTAGAATTTCTTTGGAAGAACCAAAAGGAGCTGTATTAGAACCAACAATCGATAATTCTGTAAAAGAAGTTGTAACAATTTCGGGTGTTGCAAGTGATAAAAACGGAATTATGAAAGTTGAAATTTCTTTGGACAACGGAAACTCTTACAACGATGCGGTTGGAACAACAGATTGGGCATATTCAGTAGATACAAGAGCAATTCCTGGTGGAACACAAGTTGTATTCTTAAAAATTACAGATAATTATGGAATTACAGGTTTATATTCAAGTCTTATCAACATAGACAACGAATCGCCAGATGTTTATTTGGAACTTCCATTAGATGATTCTGATTCAAACGGAACTTTGTTCTTCTCTGGTTATTCTTTTGATAATGTTGAAGTAACAGATATGTATGTTTCTATCAGAAATCTTGAAAGAACTTCGGATTCTATTAGATATGATTTGACAAAAGATAAAATTATTGGTCAAACAATCGACATTTCATCTTTGCTAGATGGATTTTATAATGTTGAACTTTCTTGTGAAGATAAAGCTGGAAACAGAACAAATGTAAGCCGAAATATTCACTTAGATAAAGCAAAACCTTCAGCGCTCGTTGATATTTTGTATCCATTAAACGGTGAACACAAAAATGGTATTTTCAATATTTACGGACAAACAGAAGTTCAACCGGGTAATGAAATTGCAAGTGTAAAACTTTATATCGACGATAAATTTGTAAAAGAAACTCCACTTTCTGACGCAGGATTCTTTAAATTTGAAATTACTCCTCCAGCAGAAGAAAAAACAGGTGAAGTAACAGAAGATGGAACTGAACTTACAAGAATCAGAACTGATATGACAGATGGAATTCATAAGTATAGAGTTGATGCAGTAATGAAAAACGGAATTCAAATCTCTTCTCGTGAACAAACAATTACATATAGTTCTACAGGTCCATGGATTAGTATAGACAACTTTACTTATGGTGATTTTGCAATGGAAAGACCATATATCAAAGGACGCGCAGGATATAGTCTTTCTAGTGATGAAATCCTTTTTGCAAAATCAAAAGAAGCAACAAAAGAACAAAAAGCAATTATTGCTGCCAAAAAAGTTGCAAAAGTAGAATTGAGTTTTGATAACGGAAAAACATTCACAGAACTTTCTGAAAATGGAAAATGGATGTACAGAGTAGAAAATCAAGATATGCCAGAAGGTTATCACTTTATGTTAGTGCGTGCCACAATGGAAAACGGTGAAACTGCAATTGAAAGAAGCATTATCCAAATTGATAATACTTCTCCAACTGTAAAATTGATTTCTCCTTCAAATGGTGGTCGCTATAATCAAGTTCTTTCTGCATCAGGTCTTTCTAACGATGACGTTGGACTTGAAAAAGTAGAAGTTACTTTAAGAAAAGGTGACAAAGCTTCTTACGAAGTTCCTGCATTTATTCAAGGTTTGTACGTTGATTTCCACTTCTGGGGTGCAACTTTGTTTGATATTGGGGCGGGTCTTACATTCTTTGATGATAACGTAAAATTGCAAGTTCAATGGGGACAATTCACTCAAGAACAGAGAGATGCTATTTCTAATACTTTGGGTATAAATATGACACCACTTCGTTATGGTGGAGATAATATTTTTGGTATGAAGATTCTTGCAAATATCGGAAGTATTCCATTTAGTTATTTCTTCGGACATGACTGGGAATGGTTATATGCGGCATTTGCAATGGGAGCTCAGTTCTCAATGTTCAACCAAACAACTTCTGGACAATCGCAAATCCTTTCTGCTTTGTTAGGTCAAATTGAATTCCCACGAGTTCAATTACAAGATGTGAAAATGTTCAGTACATTCAGTATGTACTTTGAAGGTTCGTTGTGGTTTATTCCAACAGACGTTGCCAGCCAAGTAGAAATTGATAAACTTATCCCACAATTCTCGTTGGGATTACGTGTAAATATCTTCTAAAAAAGAGTGAGGAATTTATGGTTTATAAAAAATTGAAAAATACATTAATAACAATTTTTTTAATAATGATGACAACATCTCTTTTTGCAGTAGAAGAATATGTTAGTAGAATTTATAAAGAAATTGATATTATTTTCGTAGAAAAAGATGATGGTGATCTTAAACAAATTTTAAGAGAAAATGGTGAAGATAAAAACTATCATCTTATGGAAAATTACACAAAGAAAAAGGTTCGTCGGTTGATTATTGATAATGATTATGAATTTGCCATGACAGCGATTTATATCATTATTGATAATAATATTGATGTGGATTACGAAGATGAAGAAGTTGTAGAAATGTATTCTACAATTGCAGAAGCATACGAAATTCAGCAACAATATGAATTTGAACAAGAAACAAAACGCCAACAAGAACTTGCCAAAAAAGAACGAGAAAAAGAAAAAAAGCGTGTAGTTTTAGAAAAAGAATATGTTGTGTCTAAAACTGAAGAAGGAAAAACAATTTTTGTTACTGGAAAAGATGATAGACTTTCTAGTACAAAGTGGAAAGCTGGGCTTGGGATTATTGAGTTTAATCTAATTTCAAATTTTGAAAGTCAGAAAAATGATATTGGAATTGGTATTGCTCCAGAGTTTTATTACAATTATACACTTGATAATATGACTGTTGGATTTGATGCGTTTGCAGATTTAAGATATCTGGTGCTTTCTGATTCGCCAATGGGAATGCAATTTGAAGTTTTACCAAAAATTGCAATGAATTCCTTGTCTAAGAATTTCTTTTTCACATTAGGAATTACGGGGCTTACAGATTTCTTAACAGACGAACATAAAAAAGATTCTGAAAAAATGAAAACTTTTATTTCTCCAGCAATTGGATTCCAAATTGAAAATATAAATATAAAAAATGCTTCACTCAAATTTGGTGCAGATTATTACTTAGGACATTTGTTCAAACCAGAAATCAAAACGGCTTTTGGTGTAAAAGCAAATTTTGCATTTACGTTTGCCGAAATGGAACAAGTAAAACTTAGTATGAATATTGGCTTAAGAGATAAAATTTTCATAAAAGAAACAGGAATAGAAAATAGATTAAATGCAATCTTTGCAATTGGAGTTGAAAATGTTATTAGATAAGAAAATCAAATTATTCGGAATTTTGTTTATTGTCTTTTCAGTTAATTTGTTTGCAGCACCTGATTTATCAGCAAGATTTTTGGATAAAGCAGAAGAAGCTTACGAAAATAACGATATTGAATCTGCATACAAAAATATAAATCAGGCTCTTGCAGTTGCAAAAGATGAAGAATCTAAAGCAAATGTTCTTTTTTCTGCAAAAACAATTTATGCAAAAAAATTAGAAAATCTTTTGCAAAATTATGATGAAGTTGCATTGATGGAAATTCAAACAAATTTGGAAAAATATCCAAATGTAAAAAGTACAAAAATCACAAAATTGATTAAAACAATCGAGATTAGTCAGAGAGAATTAAAAGAAGCTCAAGCAAAAGCCGAAGAAGAAGCTCAACGTTTGTTAGAAGAAGAACGATTTATTCAGCAACAAGAATTTTCTCAAGCGCAAACAAAAGCTATTCAAGAGCAATCAGAAGCAATGAAAGAACAATCAGAAACTTTGGCAGCTGCAATGTACGAACAAGCTGAAGCAACAAAACAAAGCCAGGAAAAATTAGCGTCTGGTTTAGAATTAATGAAAGAATCTATTGATAAATCAAGTGAACAATCATCACGATCTGCAACAATAATGATTTTTGCCATTCTTGGTGTTGCAATTTTGATTTTAATCATCGTTTTTGCAATTGTGTCTATCGCAAAAAAAGCAATGAAGCAACAACAAGAACGCCAAGAACAATATATGCAAGCATTCAAAATGATTGCGGCAAATCAAAATCAGACAAATCGCTTGATGCTTGGTGGAATTACAGATATTTACAATTCAAATGGTGGATTAAAATTGGCTGGTTCTTCAACTTGGGCGCCAGCGGCTGCTCTTCCAGATGTAGAACAATCACCAGAAGAACAAATTGCATTAAAAGAACTTGCTATAAAGTGTGAAGAACTTGGTTCACAAATTGATTCATACACAGGACGTAAAAACAATTCTAAAAATGTTAGTGAATTAGTTTACAAACTTTCAATGCAATTAGGTTTGCCACAAGGCGCTTCAATGTTGAATTTCTGTGCAGCAATGATTTACGATGCAGGATTCTTAGGTTTGGATTCAGAATTATTACGAGCAGAAACTGTTACAGATGAACAAAAAGAACAAATGAAGAGTCACGTTACTCTTGCAGAAAAATACCTTGATTTTGTTCCAAAAAAATATTGGGATGTTTTCTTTGACGCATCACAGAAACATCACGAAAATTTGGACGGAACAGGTTATCCAAATGGATTAAAAGGCGACGAAATTCCACAAATTGCAAGATTAATTCGTGTTGCAGAAAGTTATGTTTCTTTATCAAGTAAACGTAATTATCGTGGAGCTTTGGACAAAGAAAGTGCAATTCAAAAATTAAAAGAAAAACCAGAATATTACGATATTGCAGTTGTTGAATGTCTTGATGCAATTATGTAAAAATCTATTTTTCTTGCGAAGTAGAATATTTGGACTTATAATTAAACAATAAAAAATCATGGAGATTTGAAAATGAGTAATGAAAGAGAATCGTTAGGAAGTAGATTGGGCTTTTTGCTTCTTTCTGCTGGATGTGCAATCGGTTTAGGAAACGTTTGGCGCTTTCCTTATATTACAGGTAAATACGGCGGAGCTGCCTTTGTATTAATTTATATTGTTTTCCTTATTATTTTAGGATTGCCTGTAATGGTTACAGAATTTGCTGTTGGTCGTGCTTCTAGAAAAAGTATGAGTGTTGCCTTTAAGGAACTCGAACCAGAAGGAACAAAATGGCATTGGTACGGTAAATTTGCTGTTGTTGGAAATTATTTGTTGATGATGTTCTACACAGTTGTTGCTGGTTGGTTCTTAAAATATTTTTTTGAAACAATTGGTGGTAAATTTGTTGGAATGGATGCAGGACAAATTGGAGATTGTTTTGGAGCAACTGTTGGAAATCCAGGTTCATTAATCCTTTGGATGATTGTTGTAATTATCATTGGTATGACATGTTGTTTCTTGGGATTACAAAAAGGTGTAGAAAACGTAACAAAAGTTATGATGTGTTCACTTTTTGTAATTATGATTGGACTTGCAATTTATGTATTGTTCATTCCTGGAGCTGCAGAAGGTTATAAATTCTATCTTAAACCAGATTTTAAAGCATTGTCTTCTAGTGAAGGCGGACTTTGGGAAGCAATTTATGCTGCTATGGGTCAAGCTTTCTTTACATTGAGTCTTGGTATTGGTTCAATGGAAATTTTTGGTTCATACATTGATAAAAAACACTCTTTAACAGGTGAAGCAGTTCGTGTAATTGGTTTGGATACATTCGTTGCTCTTTGTTCAGGATTGATTATTTTCCCTGCTTGTGCTGCTTTTGGTGTTGAATCAAATTCTGGTGCTGGTTTAGTATTTATGACTTTGCCAAACGTATTTAATTCAATGGGACCTGTTGCTGGACGTATTTTTGGTGCTTTGTTCTTCTTGTTTATGAGTTTTGCTGCTCTTTCTACAGTAATTGCTGTATTTGAAAACATTGTTGCATTCCCAATGGACAAACTTGGATGGAGCAGAAGAAAATCTACAATTATCAACTTCTTCTTAATCATTATTTTGTCTACTCCAGCTGCTCTTGGTATGAATATCTGGTCTGGCGTTCATTTTGGAAAAATTGCATCAATTGACGCATTGGAAGACTTCCTTGTAAGTCAGAACTTGCTCCCTCTTGGTTCATTAATTTTCTTGTTATTCTGTACATGGAAAAAAGGATGGGGATGGGATAAATTTGTTGCAGAAACAGATGAAGGTAATGGTCTTAAATTCCCTAAAAATAAAGTTGTTAAATTCTACTTAAAATACATTGCTCCATTAATCATTGCAGTTGTATTCGTTGCTGGATACATTGATATTTTTGGAAAATAATAAACTAAATTAGAATTTAGAATTAAGGCACAGGTAACAATTTTGGTTACTTGTGCCATTTTTTTATTGTAATAGAAACGGTAATTGATTTTTATTGCATTTAATAGTAGAATGACAAAACTATTTAACTAAGCTAAAAAATTTTTTTTATATGGAGAAAATCAATGGCAACAAAGTATGTTTACTTTTTTGGTAATGGCGATGCAGATGGCGATGAATCAATGCGCGCTGAACTCGGTGGAAA
>SUWN01000021.1 GCA_015061465.1 Treponema bryantii
TTTTGATAGTGGTTTTGTTTATGTAACAATTCATATTTTAGAAAAATCAGGTTATCAAATATACCAAATTGATATAAATAGATGGGAGAGAGAAAATGAATAATGAACCATTAACAAAAATTGAACATGCTTTAGTTATTCAGTATTTAATTGATGGAAACGTGCCTGTAACAGTTAGCTCTAATATTCCACAAGATAAAGACGATGTTGTTCATTCTATCGGTTCTGCCGTCTTTCCTATTGCTTTACGAGCAGAACATATAAAAGTAGTAAAAGATGGAATAATTTATCTAATTAATCCTCCACAATCAATTTCTGGATTTGAAAATAAAGATGTGAAAGTTGAATTTTACTTTAATAAAGTTGGCTTGTTTTTCACAACTTTTTTGAACAAATCTGATAAAGGTCTTTATTTTTCTATTCCGCAGGATATATATCGCATCAACGATGTTGAAGAAACTGTTGATTATGATTTTCATGCGTTGTTATATTTTGATTGTAATGGTAAAAAAGATTTAAAAACAAAATGTATTCCATGGAATAAGAATGAACTTTTTGCAAGACCTGTTTGGAAAAATATTCCGTTAGAATCACAAAAAAAAGCAAAAGAATATTTGGAAATTTTTGTTGAACGAGCAAAATTAGAAAAAAACGCAGGAAATGGTATTCAATTGATTTCTGTGTGCCATTATTTAACACAAGAAGATATTCAAGTAAAATCAATTCAGGATAGAAGAAATCCGTTGGCTGTTTTGTATATCGATCACGAAAGAATTGTGCTTGGAAGCGATAACAAAGATTACAAATTCGAAAAAGGCAATGAATACGCATTAAAATTTTCTTTTAATATTGCTCAAGGTCCTATTACATCAAGGGATATTTTTGTTGTTTGTTTTGTGAATAATATTTATAAAAATGATGATGAATCTAAAACTTGTATCGACTTTGTTTATTCATCTGTTCAAGAAGAGGATATTCGATATTTATACGAAAAAACAACAAAAAATCTGTTTATTTAATTAATCTGTTTCGTCAAGCGAATTTAACTCACTCTTAGTTGTTTCTGGGTCATTTCCGATTAATATTGCAAACGTATGTAAGAATGAAATATTTTCACAAATGATTTTTATGATTACGAGCATTGGAACTGCCAGAATCATGCCTATAAAGCCCCAGATTCCGCCCCAAATAGTCAAACCGATAAGAATGATTACTGGAGAAATATCCATTTGTTTTCCTTCAATTCTTGGTTCAACTATATTTCCTAAAATCATATTTACGCTCAACATAAGTATAAATACAAAAATAACTTTCCACCATTCTGGATAAAATTGCAACAGTGAAAATAGAGTAGTAATAATACTTGAAAAAATTGAACCAAAAGTTGGGATAAAGTTCATTACAAAAGCCAAAAATCCCCAAACAATAGGGAAGTCTAATCCGATTAAAGACGTTCCCAAGAATACAATAAGACCTGTAGCTAAAGAAATAAAGAATTTTATGGAAATAAATCTGATTACTTCAGATACAATTTTTTTCATGATTTTTTTTACTTGTGCTTGTTTTTTATTTGCAAAAGCAACATTTATTTTTGCAGTAGAAAGTCTCATTTCAATAAGTAAGAAAACAAGAAGAAGAATTATCATTAAAAATGATTTTCCAAAACTAAAAACTCCACTTGAAAAGAACAAAGCAGCCTTTTGAACATATTCTCTTACTTTTAAGTGACTCCACATATTATCAAAAAAACTTTTTCCTGCATCAAATTCCCAGTTAAAACTATCAGCAAAGATTTTGTAAATAGACATAAATTTGTCTTCGTATTTTGGATATTGAGTTGCAATTGACGAAAGACTTGTGATTAAAAGTGTAGAAATTGCAAAAATAGCAATAAGAAAGAGAGTTGTGATTAAAATTGAGCTAATTACCCAAGGAAATTTAAATTTTTGATTTAATTTTTTTACAATTGGGAAAAATACAAGCGACAAAAAAATTGAAATGATAATTGGTAAAATTATCGAAGATGTTGCTTTTAAAATATATCCCGAAAGAATAATTGCAAAAAATAACAAAACATAAAAAATATTTCTTGAATAATTAGCTTGTTTCAAAATATTCTCCTATTTTTTAGGTAAAATTTTGTCAAATCCACAGTATGGAACTAAAACTTCTGGAATTGTTACCGAACCATCTGCATTCTGATAATTTTCTAAAATTGCAAGCATTGCGCGTCCTACAGCGATTGCAGTTCCGTTTAATGTGTGAACATATTTATTTTTGCCATCATCATCTTTGTATTTGATGTTTAAGCGGCGTGCTTGGTAATCTGTACAGTTAGAAGTTGATGTAACTTCTCCGTATTCGCCACCATTACGTCCTGGCATCCATGCTTCCAAGTCCCATTTTCTGTAAGCTGGAGCTCCTAAGTCGCCAGTACAAGTGTCCACAACGTGGAATGGAAGTCCTAAACCTTCAAAGATTTCTTCTTCAATTTGGCGAAGTTTTTCGTGAATTTCATCAGATTGTTCTGGAGTTGCGTAAGCAAACATTTCTACTTTATCAAATTGGTGAACGCGATAAAGTCCTTTGCTAAATTGACCTGCCGAACCTGCTTCGCGACGGAAACAGTGTGAAAGTCCACCGTAAAGAAGTGGAAGTTTTGCTTTGTCTAAAATTTCGTCTGAGTGGTAACCACCAAGTGTAATTTCTGCTGTTGCAACAAGACAAGTTCCTTCTTCTTCGATTGTATAAACGTTACTTTCATTACCGCGAGGATTAAATCCAATTCCTTTAAGAACTTCTTCTTTAGCTACGTCAGGAGTAATGAACATTTCAAAACCGTGTTTTCTTAATGTGTTCAAAGCGTACATAATTAATGCTTGTTCTAAGAAAACAGCTTCATTTTTAAGATAGTAGAATTTTGGTCCAGAAACTTTTGTAGCGCGATCAAAATCTAAAATATCAAGAGTTTCTGCAATTTGAACGTGATCTTTTGGTTCAAAATCAAATTTTCTTGGTGTTCCGCTAACTTTAACTTCTAAGTTTTCTGTGTCCAATTTTCCAATTGGTGTTTCTGGGTGAACCATATTTGGAATCTGACGTGCAGCTTCTTCCAATTGTTCTTCAGTTTCTTTTAATTTTGCTTCTAAAGTTGCAATTTCTTCTTTAATAGCTTTTCCTGCTGCAATAAGTTCTTGACGTTTGTCGTTATCAAGTTTTTGCTTCATGCTTTGGGCATTTTCATTTCTTTTTTGTTGTAAAGCTTGTAATTCTGTTACCATTGAAGTTCTTTCGTCATACAATTTTACAACAATGTCTGCGTCGGCTGTCATATTTCTGTTTTTAATATTTTCTTTTACAGCTTTAAGATTGTCTTTAATAAATTTATAATCTAACATTTTATGTCTCCTAAATATGTTCCTTAAATTTTTTATTGAAGTGCGTAAGTTATTGATACCGAAGTAGAAATTGTTACAGTTCCTGCTTCAATTGGTGTTGTTGTTGAATCAAAAGCTACAGCTTTTAGCATTCTTGTGTTTGCGTACGAAGAATGTCCGTTTTCTTGAATATCCATTACGTTTCCTAAAATACATCCGCTTGCGCCTGCCAATAATGCGGCTGCATCTTGTGCATCTTGTACTGCCAAAGTTCTAGCTTGTCTAAGAGCTGTTGCAGTATCAGAAACGGAATATTCAAAAGAGGTAAGCCCATTTGCTCCATTCTTTACAGCTTCATCAATTACGTTTCCTGTTTTTTCAATATTTCTAACTAAAACTGTAATTGAATTTGTAACTGTGTATTTTCCAGGATAATCTTTTGAATTATCTTGCGAAATTCTGTAATCGTAAGTTGCAATATCTGCTTCGTCAATTTCTAATGCTTTAATTGCTTTTAATACATTTGTTGTAGCTGTTGCATTTTTTTCTGCAGCAAGATTTACATTCCATTCAGATGTTTTTACAAAAAAACGTAATGTTACTTGATCTGGTTTTACAGCCACCGAACCTGTTCCAGAAACTGAAATTGTTCTTACAGGTTCTGCAGGTTTGTTTACAGTACAGGACGAAAAAAATATAGTTCCTAAAAAAATCATAAAATAAAACGAACACAATTTTTTCATAATAATCCTCCAAAAAATTTAAATTTATGTGTTTTATCTAGCTTCTAAATAAAATCTTTTTAAATATGTAATTCTTTTTTTAGCTTTGTCCCAAAGAGAACTACTAGGAAAATTTTTAGTTATATTTTCATAAGATTCTATTGCTAATTTAATGTTTTTTCCATTCCAAGATGATTCGTAAATTTGTCCTTGTAAAAACAAAGCTTCATCTTTTTTTTCGTTAGAAAGTTCTAAAAAGTCAATAATCAAAGTTAAAGCTTCTTGAAAATTTTGATTTTGAAAATTTTCTTTTGCTTTTACAAATAATTCTGTTGCGTCAATTTCTACATAAGCAACATCTTCTTCATCAATAACGATTATTCCATCATCTTCTTCAAATTCTTGAGTTTCCACTTCAATTGTTTGAACTTCAGAATCAGTTTTTTCTACGTAAATTGTGTTTTCTGTTTCTGTTGGAAGAATTACTTCTGGTTCAGTTTGTTTTGTAATTGTATCTTCTGGCTGTTTTGGAACAACGTAAGCATATTCTGGAGCAGAGATATGAGTTTTTGATGAACCGTTTTTTGGAAGAACAATTACTTCTAAATAATCATCAATATATTCACCTGTAATTGCATCGTTTTTATAAAAATGCAAAATTACAATACCATCAACTTTTGCTTGCAAAGTGAATTTTGTATCTTGTGTTCCAAGTTTTCTTCCAAAATATGTAAGATTTTTTGAGTTATCAATTGCACCCATAAAAATCCATCCAGAACCTGGATAAACGATGTCTACATATTCTTTTTTATTAAGAGTAACGCTTCTTGAAGGAATAATTTGTGGTTCTTCTTCAATTTTTTGCTCTTCTTCTGTAGATTCTATTACGTCGCTTTGTTCTAAGTTTTGTGAATCTTGCTCAATTACTGAATTATTTTCTTCTTGTAAATTTTGTTGATTTTCTGTAATAGTTGTTTCAGAAAGTTGAGCTTTTTCAATATCTGTAATTTCTTCGTTTTGTGTTTCTTCTACAATTTGAGAATTTTCTTCTTGTTGAATTTCATCTTGAGTTGTTATTTGTTCTTCTAAAATTATTTCTGTTTGATTTGAGTTTAGAGGAGTAGGTAATTCTTCTTCAGAAATAAAAACAGGTTCTTCTTCTGCAAGAGGAATTTCTTCTCTGATTTCTTGAAGTTCATCATCTGTTTTTTTATCAATAATCAAATCAAGAACTATTGGCTCTTCAATTTCTGGAAGTTGTTCTTGGATTTCGTCAATTTTACCCGAATCATCTTCTGCAATTTCTTCTGTTTCTGTTTGATTTTGAAGGTTTCCTTGAGAAATTGTTATTTGTTCTTGTGTATTTTGATTAATTTCTTCTGATTCTGTGATAATTTCTTCTATTTGTTCTTGAGGTGGAACAATATTTTGTGTATTTTCTTCAGTTGGTTTTGATGCACAAGATACAAAAAAAAGTGAAGTTGAAATCAAAAATAATATTTTTTTCATGGCGCAACTCCCAAAATATCAGAAATAATTTTTTCGTTTGATTTTTTTAGAGAATCAATTTCTTTTTGTGTTGGTTCAGTGAACCATTGTTCAGTTTCAGATTCTGTCCATTTATCTTTTGTTTCTCTTGTATAAATATAATCATTTTGGATTTCTGGTCCATCAATATTTTTTAATTCTTGCGATAGAATAAATGGATTTTCAACTGAATTAGATTTTTTATCTTTAGGTGATAAACTCAAAATTAAAATCAATAATAAAATTAAAATAAAGATGATTAATGAAAGCAAAACAATTTGTTTTTTTTCTTCAATGAGAAATTTTATTTTATTCAGCATTTTTTCAAATATTTCTTTAATCATCTTAAAAATTCTAATTATTCTTCTTCAGATTTTTTTTCACGTTTTGGAGGACGTGGAGGAATAATAACGCCTTCTTCTTCAGAAACGTCTTCTTCTTCAAAATTATTTTGAGTTCTGTCGATTGTTGCTCCAAGTTTGATGTCTTTATCAAGTTTAAGAGCAATAATTTTACTTACTCCAGATTCTTCCATTGTGATTCCAAGCATTGTCGAAGCACCCATAACTGTTTTTTTGTTGTGAGTAATAACAATATATTGGCTTATGTTTGCAAATGATTCCAATGTCGTTACAAAACTTGAAACGTTTTTATCATCCAAAGCTGCATCAATTTCGTCCAAAAGACAGAATGGAGAAGGGCGAACTTGATATGTTGCAAAGAGTAATGCAACCGCAGTCATTGTTTTTTCACCACCAGAAAGCAATGCGATATTTTCAAGTTTTTTTCCAGGTGGTTGAGCATAAATATCAATTCCACTTGTTAAAATATTTTGTGGGTCGGCAAGTTTTAATTCCGCGCGGCCTCCGTTGAACAATCTTCTAAACATATTGTGGAAATTGCGTTTAATTTGGTTGTATGTTTCCAAGAACATTTGTGAAGATTTAGATTTAATTTCTTCCGATACGCGAATTAAGTTTTCAAGACTCTTTTGTGTATCATCATAATTTGTTTTTTGGCGTTCGTATCTTTCTTTTGTTTCCTGAAATTCTTCTGGCGCCATTAAGTTTACTTGTCCAAGTGATTTAAAATTATCTTTAGCTTGTGAAAGTTTTTCTCGCAATTCAGATGGTTGTTTAGTGATTTTGTACATTCTTTCTTCATATTCCATCAAATCGTGAGAATATTGTTCTTGGAAATTTTGTTTAATATTTTTAATATCGTTTTCTGTTGAGTTTAAACTCAAAGTTAAACGTTCATATTGTTCCTGATATTTATTTTGTTCTTCTTGCTTTTTTGTAAGAGCATCATTTTTTCCAGAAACACT
Source organism: Treponema bryantii (assembly GCA_015061465.1). Lineage (GTDB taxonomy): Bacteria > Spirochaetota > Spirochaetia > Treponematales > Treponemataceae > Treponema_D > Treponema_D bryantii_D. The sequence continues at coordinate 6,954 of SUWN01000021.1, forward strand.
TTTGTTACATTTAATGATTTCTTCATCAATTTTGTTTAATTCTTCTGCTAATTTTTTACCACGATATTCAATTTCTGCAAGTTCATCTTGAACAGTAATAATTTGTTCCCTTAATTCATCTGCACGTTTTGTTTCGATGTACAATTCATCTTCAACATCTTTGAGAGCATTTTGTTCGTTTGCAAGATTTCGTGTTAAAATATTAATTTGCTGTTGTGATGCAGAAATCTGTTCAGACATAGAAACTTGATTCATTTTTAATTTGTTCAATGTATCTTTGTATTCTGCAATCTTTTTAAGCAATGAAGAATTTTCTGAATTTAATTCATGAATATAATTGTTGATTATTTCAATTTTTTGAATATTTTCCGCAATTTTTGTATCAATTGCACGTTTTTTTGTCATAATTCCTTCTGGTGAAAGGAATTCTGTAATAAAAGCTGGTGAAGATTGAACGTATTTTTCAAAAACTGATTTAATATTTTCAATTTGATTTTCTGTTTCGCCAAACGCATCAGACGCTTCTTTTACAGTTTTTAAGCTTTCTGCAGCAGAATTTGATGAGTTTGCTGCAAAGTCAGAAAAAATATTTTTTCTTCCGGCAACATAGATTTTTAATTTTTCTAAAGAAGTTTCCAATTCTTCTTTTGCATCTTTCATTGCTTTTTCAGAAAAACCGGCGTCTTTTAATTTTTCATCCAAAACAGAAACTATATCTTCTGTAATTGTTGCCAAATCTTTTTGTAAAGAAAGTCTTTCTTGATCAAGGCTAGAAATTTGAAGTTTTGAAGATTCACATTTTTTATCATTTTCTGTAATTTGAACAGAAGAAATATTAATATTTTCTTCAAAAGAAAGAATATTTGCTTTGATGTCATTTAATTGTTTTGTTTTTTCATGCAAACTTGCATTTTGTTCATCAATTTCTTCTTGAACATTATCAATTCTGCTTTGAATTCCATCTTTACGAACTTCAAGGCTGTTGATTTTTTCTTTTAATTCCTGCGCACGAGCATTAAACTGATTGATAAGGTCTAATTTACCATTTTTTTCTTTTCCAATACCAATTAATTCTGCTTGTTTTGCATATAATTCTTCTTGAAGGGATTTTACTTTTCCCATGTTTTCAGAAATTGTATTATTGATTTCTTCAATTTCATTACGAACTTTGTCGCGCTTTTCTTGAACATTTTTTAAATCTTCTTCTTGATGAACTTGATTCTGAATAAAAGATTTTAATTTTAAAAGAGTAATATCCAATTCATAATTGTAGATTTCGTCTTTTAAAGTTCTATATTTTATTGTTTTTTCTGATTGAACTTTTAGAGTATCATATTGGCGTTTGATTTCTGCAAGTGCAATTTCAATTTGCTGCATGTTTATACGAGTTCTTTCAAGTTCGCGTTCGGCTTCTGCACATTCAGCCTTACTTCTACTGATTCCGGCAGCTTCTTCAAATAAATAACGTCTGTCTTCTGGTTTGCTTGAAAGAATCTGGTCGATTTTTCCCTGTTCCATAACAGAATATGCTGCTTTACCAACACCTGTATCTAAAAACAAACGTCTAATTTCTGTAGGGCCAGCTGGTCTATTATTAATAAAATATTCTTGTTCACCAGAGCGATAAAGTCTGCGTTTAATAGCGATTTCTGGTGCTTCTAAAGGTAAAAGTCCATTATCATTACCCAGTGTGAGAGTAACTTCGGCAGTATTTAAAGCGGCACGACGTTCAGTTCCGTTAAAAATAACGTCTTCCATTTTTTCTGCACGAAGATTTTTTGATCTATTTTCTGCAAGAACCCATTTTATTGCATCTACAACGTTACTTTTTCCACAACCATTTGGTCCTAAAAGTGCAGTAATTCCTTCTGCAAAATCTATGTGAGTTTTGTCGGCAAAAGATTTAAATCCGTATATATCAAGACTTTTTAAAAACACAAAAATTCCTCATTTTTAAGTTAAAAACTAAATTTTAATAGATTTCTTCTATTATACAATTTTAGAGATGTATTTTCAACGATTTTACAAAAGATTAAATTAATTAATCCATTCTTGGTGCAAGAACTTTTCCACCATAAATTTCTTTTGGATAGACAGTGATTTTCAATTTTTTTTCTAACTTTGCAAATTGATTCATTTCAAATTCATCACCAATTACAACGTTTATTCCCGTTTTTCCCGCCCGTGCAGTTCTTCCGCTTCTGTGAATAAAAAAATCTTCGTCCGATGGTAAATCCATTTGTACAATGTGAGTGATATTTGGAATATCCAATCCTCTTGCAGCCAAATCACTTGTAATTAAGATTTTGTTTTTTCCACTTCGGAATCTATCTAAAGTTGCTTTTCGTTCTTGTTTATCAGATTTTGCATGAATAGAAGCACATTCAAAATTTTTGTATTTTAATTTTGATGTAATATTTTCTACTTGGTCAGCGCGTGAGGTAAAAATTAGAACTTTGCTTGGTTTTTCTGCCAAAAGGAATTTTCTTAAAGTTTCAATTTTATCTCTTTGTTCTGCGTAAATTGCCCAATGCGTAATTCTTTTTGTCAAAATATCTTCGTTTGGTAAAATTACGTTATTTATTCCTGCAAAAAAACGTTTTGTAAATTGATTGATTGTTGCTGTACAAGCAATTATTTGTGTAGACTGTGGAATCAAATTATAAAGTTCATTTGTTTCTTCAAGAAGTTCTTTTTTTACAAGTCTGTCTGTTTCATCAAAAACAATTGCAAATAAATCATTAATTTTGATTTTTTTTAATCTGATTAATTCAACAATTCTTGCAACTGAACCACAAATGATTTGAGGTTTTTCTTTTAAAGTTTCAAGTTGTCGTTTTATAGGTGCTCCACCAATTATTAATGCTGATTTTCTGTTTGTGATAGATTTTACATTCATATTGATTTGTGAAGCTAATTCAAAAGTAGGGGCAACAACAAGAATTCTTAATTTTGTAGAATCATTTTCTTGTTCTAATTTATTTATAAGCGGAAGTAAATATGCAAAAGTTTTTCCAGTTCCTGTTTCTGATTGAAAAACAACATCTTCACCTTGGCTAATTAAAGGAATAATTTCTTTTTGAACCGCAGTTGGTTCTTTTATGTTTAGCGATGATAATTTTTCGTTTAAATTTTCTGATAATGATAAAAATACATTTGTGTTTCCCATAATATTGTTACTATAGCATACTCACAAAAAATCTGCTATAATATTTGTATGAAAATTGGAATAGACACTTTTGGGTGTGATCACGCAAGGTCAGGCTTGGGTTCATATTTATATTACTTTGTTTCAAATTTACCAACTGATTCTGAAATTTCGTTTGAACTCTTTGGCTCAGAAATGGACAGATATACTTACACATCCGGAAAAGATATTTCATACACATCGGTAAATGTTCCTGATAGTTTACAAGCAGAACGTTTTTGGCACTATTTGAAAATCAATCAATTTATCAAAAAAAATAATTACGATGTTACTTTGTTTCCTGCAATTGAAAATGTTTTTCCCACAAAAACAAAAAATAAATCAGTTGCAATTGTAAATTCCATTCTTTCAAACTTTTTGGCAAAAACAGATAAATTTACTCAATTTCAATTAAAAAGAGGATTGAATAACGTAAATAAAATTGTTGCCGCTTCAAATTTTATAAAAAATGATTTGATTTTAAACGGTATTTCTGCTTCTAAAATTCAAGTTATTTACAACGGAATTGATCACAAAATGTTTTTTCCGGCAATTGATTTAAATCCTGATGTTGTTGAAATAAAACCTTTTGCAATAAAGCGTCCGTATTTTATTTATGGTTCAAGACTTTCTGGCCCAGAAAAAAAACATATTGAATTAATTCAAGCATTCACACTCTTTAAGAAAAAATCAAATTATCCACATAGACTTGTTATTTGCGGAAGCGATGGCGCTTATTCTACAGAAATCCAAAAAGCAGTTTTAGAATCTGAATTTGCAAGTGATATTTTTGTAACAGGATATTTTCCTCACGAAAGTTTTCCTAAATTATATGCAGGTGCAACTGCGTGTGTTTTTCCATCTGTAAATGAAGGAGTAGGGTTACCAATCCTTGAATCAATGGCGTGTGGAATTCCTGTTTTGTGTTCAACTTCTGGCGCATTGCCAGAAATTGGAGGAGATGTTCCTTTATATTTTGATTCAAACAATGTAGACCAAATCGCAGCACAGATGCAAAAAATTGTTGATGATAAAGAATTATATAAACAAAAATCAGAAGCTGGTCTCTTGTGGGCAAGTCGTTTTAATTGGGAAAAAACTGTTGAACAGACAATTAATTTTATAAATAATGACAAAAAATAATTGATTCTAAAATAAAGTTAAAGAAAAAAGATGAAGTTTTTACACTTCATCTTTTTTTATGTTTACAATCAATCTGATTTTAGTCTTCTTTTACTGGTAAGAATAATTCAGAAATATTTTTAATTTTTTCATTATTCAAAACAAATTCTTTTGTTACAGTAAAAGATTTTTTTTCTTCCAAATCAGGAATTTCGAACATTACATCCATCAACATTCTTTCAACAATTGTTCTTAATCCACGAGCACCAGTTTTTTGTCTGATTGCTTCGTTTGCAATTTCTTCAATTGCGTCTTGTTCAAAAATGAGTTGAATTCCATCAATTTCAAAAGATGCTTTAAACTGTTTTGTAATTGCATTTTTTGGTTCTGTCAAAATTAAAACTAAATCATCTTTTGTTAATTCTTTTAAAGCAACTGTAATTGGCATACGACCAATAATTTCTGGAATTAAACCAAATTTTACCAAATCATCTGGCGAAACTTGATTCAAAAGATTCATAGTTTTTTCGCTATCAATTTGTCCAATGTTTGAACCAAATCCCATTGCTCTATCAGTTGTTCTTTCTTCAATTATTTTATCCAAGCCAACAAATGCACCGCCAAGAATGAACAAAATATTTGTTGTATCAATTTGAATCATTTCTTGATTTGGATGTTTTCTTCCGCCTTGTGGTGGAACGCTTGCAACAGTTCCTTCGATAATCTTTAATAATGCTTGTTGAACACCTTCGCCACTTACGTCTCTTGTAATTGAAGTGTTTTCGCTTTTTCTAGCAATTTTATCAATTTCATCAATAAAGATAATTCCTCTTTCAGCTGCTTCTACGTTTCCATCTGCTGCGTTGATTAATTTTAAAAGAACATTTTCTACGTCTTCACCAACGTATCCAGCTTCTGTCAATGTTGTTGCGTCTGCAATAGCAAAAGGAACTTTTAATCTTTCTGCCAATGTTTTTGCCAATAAAGTTTTACCACTACCAGTTGGTCCGATTAAAAGAACGTTCGATTTTTCGATTTTAACGCCACTTTCACTAATTTTATACATATTATCAATAGACATTCTTTTGTAATGGTTATAAACAGCTACAGATAATACTTTTTTTGCGCTATCTTGCCCAATGACATACTGATCCAAATATTCTTTAAATTCTCGTGGAGTAGGTACTTCATTTAATTCAATTGGTGTTAGATTTGCCGCATCAAAGTCAAGTTTATCCTGACAAACAGAAATACATTTATCACAAATAAAAGTTCCTATTGGGCTGGCAATTAATTTTCTATCTCTGTCACCTTGTTTTCCGCAAAAAAAACAATTTCCTTTTACAGAGGGTGTAAATCTTTTCATAAATAAATCCTTAAGATGATTTAATTAATTTTATTTTTTTGAAGGCATTATATGATCGATAATACCGTATTCTTTTGCATCTTGTGCAGACATAAAGAAATCTCTTTCCATATCTTCAGCAACTTGTTCTGTAGATTTGTTTGTGTGTTTTGCCAAATATTCAATAGAAAGTTTCTTTAATCTTAAAATTTCTTTTGCTTGAATAGAAATGTCACTTTCTTGACCTTCTACACCGCCTCTTGGTTGATGAATCATCACTCTTGAAGAAGGAAGTGCGTATCTTTTTCCAGCAGTTCCACCAGCTAAAAGAATTGCAGCCATACTTGCAGCTTGACCCATACAAATAGTCTGAATATCACATTTTACATATTGCATTGTGTCATAAATTGCTAAACCTGCTGTTACAACTCCGCCTGGTGAATTAATATAAATGCTAATATCTTTGTCTGGATTTTCTGATTCAAGGAAAAGGATTTGAGCAACTGCTAAATCTGCTGTAGCGTCATTAATTTCTCCGTCAATAAAAATAATTCTATCTTTTAATAATCTAGAAAATAAATCATAAGAACGTTCTCCGTTACCAGTACGTTCGATTACATTAGGAATTAATGTGTTCATTCTTTCGTTCATAAAAAATCCTTATATCTAAAATATTTTCGTATATAATATAGTGTTTTTTTTAAATAAAGCAAATATATAAATGAAATAAAATCAAAAAGTTGTTTTTTTATTACAATAATGTCTTATAAAACAAAAAAGGCTGTCGTTTAGACAACCTTTTTTATATAAAACGTTTATCTTTGTTCAAACAATTCTTTGAACGAAAGTTTATCACCTTTTGATACCTTAATTTCTTTATAGATTTCATCAAAAAGTTTGTTTTCTTTTGTATCATCAACTAGATATTCTCTAGCTCTTGGGTCTCCGTAGTGTTTTTTTACATCTTCTACAGACATACCACTTTCTTCTGCAATTCTTCCGTAAGCAGCTTCAACTTCTTCTGGTGTAACAGAAATGTTTCTTTCACGAATTAATGAATCAACAATAATTCTTGATTTAAGCATTTTTTCGCTATCGCCAGTCCAATCATTTAACATAGCTTCTTTTGTTTGACCTGAAGCTGCAATCATTTTTTCTAATTGTTCTGGAGTTGTTTGGAATTGCTGAGCCATCATATTCCATCTTCCATCAAGTTCAGCTTGGAGCATTGATGCAGGAATTTCAAATGGATTTTTCTCAACAAGTTGATTTAGCAAGTCGTTGTTTTTGATTTCTTTAAGTTTTCTTTCTTTTGCAAGTTCCATATTTTTCTTAATGTCATTTTTCATGTCATCAAGTGTTTGATATTTTTCACTTACGTCTTGTGCCAAATCATCATCGATTTCTGGAAGATTGCGAACTTTTAATGCTTTGATAGAAACTTGGATTTTCTTTGTTTTTCCAGCCAAATCTTCGTTTTCATCATTTTTAGCATATTTTTTTGTGATATCTTTTGTTTCACCTTTTTTCATGCCGATGATTTCATCATCAATTTTGTAGATGTTTTCACCAGTTCCTACAGTAAATACAAAATCTTCACGTTTTGAATCTTCAATTACAGCACCGTTGTCGTCTAATTCACAATAGTTGATTGTAACGATATCATCTTTTGCAACTGGTTCGTCATCTTTTTTATCCATAACCATTGCATTTCTTTCTTGAATTTGTTTGAGTTCGTCCTGTAAATCAGCATCAGAAATTGTAACTTGTGGTTCTTTTACTGTGATTCCAGAGAAATCTTTTACAGAAACTGTTGGGAATACATCATAAGTTACTGAATATTTTAATTCTTTTGTAACGTCTAAAGCTGGCATTTCTTCCATTACTGGTTGAGCATAAGGAAGAGGGCGATTTTCTTTTTCGTTATCAAAGATTTCATTTAATGATTTGTCAATTAATTCACTAATTGCATCTGCTCTTAGAGACTCACCATATTTTCTTTCAAGTACAGAAGCAGGAACGTGTCCTTTTCTAAAGCCAGGAATCTGAACGTTTTTTACGTATTTTGAAACTACATCTTTGTATGCTTCTTCAACGTCTTTTTTAGCGATTGTTACAGTTAATTTAACTGCCGATTTTTCTAATTTTGTGAATTCTTTTGTAAGTTTCACAGTGAGCTCCTATAAAAATTATGATTATAAAAAAAAGCGATCCAGAAAGTATCTGAATCGCTTCTTTTGATTTAGAGCGGGAAACGGGAGTCGGACCCGCGACATCCACCTTGGCAAGGTGGCGCTCTACCACTGAGCTATTCCCGCAAATTAAATATGCGTTTTCAGGTCTCTATTTACTTTTTTATTAAATAGAGCGGGAAACGGGAGTCGGACCCGCGACATCCACCTTGGCAAGGTGGCGCTCTACCACTGAGCTATTCCCGCATATATATATTAAAAGGTTTTTGAAAAGTGCGAGAGGAGGGACTTGAACCCTCACGCCGAAGCACTAGATCCTAAGTCTAGCGTGTATGCCAATTTCACCACTCTCGCAAAACTAACCTTATAATAAACATTTTTGTATGAGCCATGCAGGGATCGAACCTGCGACCCACAGATTAAGAGTCTGTTGCTCTACCAGCTGAGCTAATGGCCCATTAGAGTTTGCTTAATCAACGAAAATCAATATATCAAAAATTATAGTTTGTATCAAGTATTTTTCTATTGATTTAACGTGATTTAACAAAAAAATGCGTCTGAGAGGATTCGAACCTCCTACCACCGGATTCGAAGTCCGGTGCTCTATCCAGATGAGCTACAGGCGCATTTATTCAAAGGTTATGCCTTTAAAATAAAAAAAGGGTGCCTAGTGGGGATCGAACCCACGACAACAAGATCCACAATCTTGCGCTCTACCGCTGAACTATAGGCACCGTATTTTGTCTAACGACTTAAGTAATATAACAAAAAAAATTAAGTTTGGTCAATAGGTAAAAAAATTAAAATCTTTTAATTATTTTCTAAAGTAAAATTTTGCAAATCCGATAATCAAGTGAATATTTGTAAATTTTTTAGGAGTATTAATTTATGAAAGAAACAGATAATCGTAATTTTGAATTAATTCTTATTGAAGAAGATAAACTTCTTAATGAAATGATTTTAAAACAACAGGAATTACGTAAAACTGTTGCAAATAAAGATTGGCAATCACTTTTAAGTGTTATTTCTCAAATAAATTTGATTTCTGATTCTTTCCAAAAATTAGATACAAAACGTGATGAACTTCAATCTGAACTTACAAGAGAAGAATATAAAAATTATTTGCCAAAGTTAGGTGAATTGCGTAGAAAACTTACAAAATGCAAGGTGGAAAATCATTCACTTTCAGAATACGTGAATGTTACAAAAGATTTTATTCAAAGTGTAATTGACGATGCGTTACCACAGAAAAGAGCAAAAGTTTATTCTAGAGATGGTAATATTGTAAAAAATCAACCACAAAGTGTTGTTTTGGATTGTTTATATTAATAGAAGGGGAAGAAAATGGGATCAACTTTTTCAGGAATTGAACTTGGTAAAAGAAGCATAATGGCAAACACAGACGCCATTACAACTGCTGGTCATAATATTTCTAATGCAAATACAGAAGGATATTCTAGACAAAGAGTTCAAATAAAAGAATTTTCTCCTTTGTATAATCCAGATTTAACTCGTCCAGAACGTCCTGGAATGATTGGACAAGGTGTAGATGTTCAAAGTATAAATCGTATTCGTGATGAACTTTTGGACAAAAGAATTGTTGCTCAATCAAATCAAGAAGGCTACTGGCAAACTCGAAGTGATTATTACATGATGTTAGAACAGATTTATAATGAACCTGATGATATTTCAATTCGTTCTAATATGGATAAATTTTGGGAAAGTTGGCAAGAATTGTCAATTCATCCAGAAAGCCAAGCTGCAAGACAAGCTGTTGTAACACGTGCAGAAACATTGACTGATTCTATAAAACAACGTTGGGAAAGTTTAAAAGGAATTGGAGATTTAATTGACGGTGATATTGAAGCAACTGTAAGACAAGTAAATAGTTATTCAGAACAAATTGCAGATTTGAATGCACAAATTGTTCGTTCAAAAGCAATGGGAGATAATCCTAATGATTTACTTGATAGAAGAGATTTGCTTGTAGATAAACTTGCTGATTTAATTAATATAACTGCGGATTCACGTGATAGTGATGAATTTATGGTTCATGTGGACGGCAAGGTTCTTGTTCAAGGTGGAATTGCAAGAAAATTTGAATTGGCACCAAGAAATGATGATACAGGTTATTCAAAAATTATTTGGGAAGATACAGGTTCAGATGCAAGTTTCTCTGGTGGAAAATTAGGTGCTTTAGTTGAATTAAGAGATGTTGATGTTAGAAGTGAAATTCAACAACTTAATACAATGACAATGAATTTTGCTGATTTAGTAAACGATGTTCATAGAAATGCAGTTGGTGCGAACAAAGTAACTGGTTTGGATTTCTTTGTTCAACATCCTTTTGTAGAAAATGCAAACGGAAATTTTGATAGAAATAACGATGGAGAATTTGATACATCATATATTTTTAGATTTACAGGAACAAATGCATTAGACAAAGAACAACAAGTTGGTTTGCAAGGGGTAATGACTCTATCTGGTCCAAGTGGAGATGTTCAAATTGAATATTTTCCAACTGATACAGTAGAAACTGTAATTGCTCGTATAAATGACAGTAATAGCGAAGTAAAAGCTTACTTAGATAGAAATAATCATCTTGTATTAAAAGCTACAACTTCACAAGCAATGGAAAATCCAGATTTTGTAATTCGTCATGTTGAAGATTCTGGATATTTTCTTTCTGGTTATTCAGGAATTTTGGCTGGAAATGGTGAAGAAAATGCTTATGATTTTGCGCAAGTAGATAGTGTAAATGCGTTGGTAGATGGCGCTCAATTTGCAGTTGCACCAGTTATCAATCCTTCGGCTTATATTCAAGTAAATGATGAAATCAAAAATGATGTAATGTCTGTAGCAGCAGGATTTATTGATCCTTCTGGAAATGCAAATACAGGAGATGGACGTGCCGCTATTGAAATTGCTTCAATCAGAAATAGCAATGTAATGGTTGGAAGTATGAAAACTTTTGATGATTACTTTGCAGATACTGTTACAAATGTCGGCCTAAAAGGAGAGCAGGCAGAAACTCAACTTTTGAGCCAGGCAACAATTATGGAAGATTTATTAAATTTAAGAGATTCTATAAGCGGTGTAAATATTGATGAAGAATTGGCTGAAATAATGAAATTCCAACATGGATACAATGCAGCAGCAAGATTTATTACTGTTTGGGATAGTATGTTAGATACAATTATTAATAGACTTGGAGTTTAATGATTTTTATAAATCTGGAGGAATAAGATGCATAGAATTAGTTCACAAATGAATAACAATAATACTCAAAGCAATTTACGTCTTCAAGAAATGAGATTAAATAAGGCAAATAATCAAATTGGAAGCCAAAGAAAAATTCAGCAATTAAGAGACGACCCCCTCGCAGCTGGACATTTGGTTCGCTATCAGTCTTACTTAAATCGTGTAAATACTTTTGAAAAAAATGCTCTTACTCTTTCAGACGAATTTTCTGTAAGAGAAGGTTATATGACTGATTCTCTTGAAATTATGCAAAGAATTCGTGAACTTGCTGTAACTGGTGCAAACGGTGTTTATACACCAGATGATATGAAAAATATGGCAACAGAAGTAGATGAATTATTAAAAGCTCTTGTTCAAAATGCCAACGCGGTAAGTGCAGATGGAAAATCAATTTTTGCTGGAACAAATACAACAGCGACTGCATTTGATGTTGAAATGGGAAATGTTGAAGGTTCTGGAATTCCTCTTATTCAAAATGTTCGATACAACGGAAATATTGACGTAAATAGTGTAGAAATTGATGAAAATAAATATTTGATAAATGATAACGCTGGAAATAAAACTTTCTGGGCAGAAAATCAACAACTTTTTGGAGCAAGAGATGCAAGTCAATGGCAAGCTTCTTCTGATAGTGTAATTAGTGTTGATGGTGTAAAAATCAATATTACACAAGGCGACAATATTTATGCTCTAGTTGCAAAAATCAATAATAGTAATGCTGCTGTAAAAGCAAGTGTTGATCCAATTAGAAAAAGTTTAAATCTTGCTACAACAGATGCTCGTCAACTTTGGATTCAAGATGTAGAAGGAACTGCATTAAATGAATTAGGAATTGTTAAAGATTCATCTCAAAAACCTCCATATAATCTTGGAAATGGTGTAAGAGTTAGTGGGGGCTCTTTGTTTGATTCAGTTATTGCTTTTAGAAATGCATTGTTAAAAGGCGATAACGAAGCAATTGGAAGTAGAGTTTTAGGAAGTTTGGATCAAGGAATTAATTCTTTAGTAACAAGATTAGCAAAAAGCGGTGCTGAATATGAACGTGCTCAATTAAATGCAAAACGTAGTTCAAAAGTCGCTTTAGATGTAACTCAAATGGTTAGTAGAGAAGGCGATTTAGATTTTACAAAAGCGATTACAGATATGAAAATGCTTGATTACACAAATCAGGCAACTTTAAGTCAGGCTGGAAAAATGTATTCAAGCACATTGCTTAATTACATGAAATAATAATTAAGTGAGAGGAAAAAATGGAAGTTTTAACAAAAACAAATGGTGTTGTTCAAGTTCAAGATGATAAAATCCTTACTTTTGAAGAAGGTTTATTTGGATTTGAAGATTATAAAAAATTTGCTCTAATTGATTCTGAATATGAACCATTTATCTGGTTGCAATCTATTGAAAATCAAAATCTTGCTTTTTTGATTATTGATCCATTTTTAGTTTGTTCCTCATACGAAGCTGACATTGATGATTCATCTTTAGCAAAAATCGGTGTTACAAAACCAGAAGATGTTGTAATTATGACAATTGTAACTGTTCCTCAAGATGGTTCTGCAATTACAGCAAATTTTCAAGGACCATTGGTAATCAATAAACAAAATAAAAAATGTCTTCAAGTGATTTTAACTGATAACAGATGGACAACAAAAGTTGATATTGTGCAAACTTTGAATAATAAAGAGGTTTGCTAATGTTAATACTTTCTAGAAAAATTGATGAAAAAATCAAAATAGGTGATGATATTACAATCACTTTAATTGATGTTCACGGCGATCAAGTAAAAATTGGTGTTGAAGCGCCAAAAAATATTAAAGTATTTAGACAAGAAGTTTTTGATGCAATCCAATCTGAAAATAAAGCCGCTGTTGTTAGTTCAGATTCAAAACAAGGTGCAAAATCAGCTATAGATGCTGTAAGTGCATTATCTAAACTTTTGAAAAAATAATTATTGATTTAATTTTACTTCGGCTTCACTTGCTCTTAAATAAATGGGACCGTCATAATCGTTTAATGGTGGAATCCCATTTTTTATTTTTTCTTCTGCAATCATAAAAAGTGATTCTGTTGTTACGCAATTTGTATTTAATGTATGAGTTTTTACACTTTGTAAATTGCTTTTTATAATTTCCTGCAAAGTTTTGCAATCCGGTCCACAAATAAATATTTCTTTGAAATTAGAAAGTTTTTCTAAAATAAAAGGAATTTCGTAATCCCCATCTTCCAAAATTAAAGAATTATTTTGTGAAATATTTAAATAAAAACGTTCTTTTTTTGCATCGATACAAGAAACAAGTGCAAAATCTAAATCCTTAAAAGGGTAAGTGTATGTTTCTAATGATGAAATTCCATAAACTGGAATATTATAAGCAAGATTTATTGATTTTACAGCAGAAATTGCAAGTCTTAAACCAGTAAAACTTCCCGGTCCATTTGTTAAAACTGTATAATCCAATTCTGCTGGGGAAAGTTCAAGTTTTTCTAAAACATAATCGATTGTAGGAACAAGACTTTCTGATTGTTTCATCCCGATGTCTAAAATAACTGCGACAATTTTTTCGTCTTTTTTTGCAGAAATTGTTAATCTACTAACTGCACAATCTATTGCTAAAGCGTTCATTTTTCCCTCGTAAATTATTTTGAAATATCATCATATGGCCAGTTTTCTATTGTAATTGTTCTTGAACCATCTGCTTCTGGTGTTAATTTTAGAATGATTGTTTTTTTAGGTAATTCGTTCATGATTTTTTCGCTCCATTCAATTATGCTCACACCATCGCCGTAAATCATGTCGTCTGTTCCTAAATTTACAAAATCTTCTTCACCATCTAATCTGTAAACATCCATATGATACAAAGGCATTGTTCCGTAATATTCGCTGATTAAACAAAATGTTGGACTTGTAATTGGATCTGAAATATTTAATGCTTGGGCAATTCCTTTTGTAATTGTTGTTTTTCCGGCTGCTAATGTTCCTTGCATGGCAATAACATCGCCTTTTTTTAATAATGAGCCGATTTTTTTTCCTAATTCGATTGTTTCTTCTGCTGAATTTGATTTTAGAATTAACAAGGTAAAGTTCCTTTTGAATCACTTAAAATAATATATTCAATTAGTGCTTTTTTTACAGGAAGTAATGGATAATTTACACTTGATAGAAGTGATAAATCAACCGTTTTTTCACCAAAAGGACTCATTTCTATACTAAAAGAAATTTTTGCTCTTTCTACACTTGTGGGTAATTCCAAAACGGCTTCGCCTTCGTATTTTCTTAAGTAAAAAATGTGACCTTCTTCTCGCTGTAAATTAACTATGTCAACAATCTTCATATTGTAGTAAAACACCTTAATTAGTTTATATTAGCAACTATTATATATTATTTTTGGAAATTGTAAACGTAAGAAAGAATTAAATTTTTTGTTTTAATGGACAAATTGATAAACTGAATATGTAAAGCAAATGTTTTGTCCGTAAATCTTCTTGTATGTTTAATAATTCCTATAATTTGTTCATCTGTTTGTAAAAACGGAAGATGAATTAAAATATTTTGATTTTCTTTAATTGCTAAGTTTGTTTTTATACAACAACCACCTTCTGAAATATTTAATAAAATTCCTTCGTTTGGTTTTTCAGAAACAGAAAAAATATTGTTTTTTTCATCCGTTAGTTTTGCGTAATAAAAATCACATTTTTCTTCGGTGTTTTTGCGTTTTGATGTTCTTTGTGCTTTTTGAGTAAAATCTTGTGGGTGAGATGTTATCAAAGTGAATTTTTCGTCTTCTGTTTTTTCATAATTTATTACACGTGTCGAAAAATAATACGTTAATCCAGATGAACTTTTAAAAATAAAATATAATTTATCTAAAACTTTTGGTTTGTTTTCGTCAGAATAAAAACTTTGTGGAATTTCAAAAATTAAGAAATTTTCTGAATTTTTGATTAAAACAAATGGATGAACATCTTTTTTTTCAGAAACATAATTAATCACTGTAGAAACAGGAATTTGGTGAGAAGAATTTATTTTTGCTTTGTTTGAATTAATTTGTTCAATTTTAAATATCAAACTGAAAAGTGCGTAAATTTTTTTGTCGTTTCTTTCTAAAGAAAGTTTTTTATAAAATTCGTTGAAAATTTCATTTAATCTAACATCATCTTTTATAGAATAAATTAAATTTTCATTTTTCAGATTTTTTGCAATATAAGTAAAAACTTTTCTTTGGTCTTTTGAAAAGTTATGTTTTGAACAAAATATACTAATTTCTTTTGTTGATGGACGTTTTTTCTTCTTTTTTTCAAGATATTCAGGAGTTTCTTTATATTTTGAAAATTTTAAGAAAATGAACCAAACAAGAACAATTACAGCAAGAATAAAAATAATCAAAAGAAAATATTTTACGAATGGGAAAAACTCTCTTGCTATAATTGGACTTCCTGTTGGTTTTTGGTTCATACTTATAAATTAAAAATTTTAATCAAATAAAACAATATTAAAATTGTTTTAAAGCCTCCGAAATTGATTTTAATCTTGGACAAATTTCATATTCAGATAAATCGCCAATTAAAACTGTGTCGTTATTTTTCATAGCGTCTTCAAAATCATGCAAAATTGGTGAAAAATCTTCAAAGAAATCCTTAAAATTCATTCCATTTATATTTGAATTTGTAAATGTGTCTGGGAATAAAGAGGCAAGTGCTGCTAAATGACAAAATCTATCGATGTTATCTGCAAGATTTTTAATTGATTCAACTGCGTTCAAAGTGTTTCCATTTTGGAATTCAGTTGGAATTTGTTCCATTTTGATTGATAATTCGTCAAATAAAATGGCAAGTTGTGCAAAAGAATCTTTTATTGATTGTCTTGTTACAACTGTAAATTCAAATTTTGTATTTGATTCAAGAGGATTATTATAAATTTCGTCAAAAAGTTCTGCTGTAATTATTTTATCGTCAATTGAAATTCCGATAACCGCTGCATTGTTTTCTTCACAAGTTAATTCAAATGAATGTAAAACGTCACCGATTGTTTTTTCATTTTCTAATTGAACACTTGTTTCGTCGCCATTGATGTAAAAACTTATCATAATCAACTCCTATTTTCTATTGTTACTATTTTGATTAACAAAATTTTGAATTGTACTTTGTTGAGATTCCAAACTGTTCAACGAACCTTCCATTTGACTGTATTTGGAACGTAGTTCAGCTTCTTTATCGTCCATTTGTTCTTCTAATCTTGCAATGCGTGCTTCTGAACTTTTGATTTTTGAATCTAAAGTTGATGTTTTTAATGCAAGAATTCCACCTGTTTGCGTATAAGCTGAAATCTGTTTATCTAATTTGTACGCAATTCCAGAATCGATTATTAAATCACCGTCAGAATCGTATCCAAACATTGCTTTTATATCGTCTAGATTTTTTTCCAACGCTGAATCTAATTTTTTTTCGTCTATTTCTAAATATCCGCGTAATTTACTTTGAGAATATGAACCTGAAAATCCTGCCGCATTTGTTGCAATTCCAATTTGTGAAAGCATTGTAATTGTTGCTTCATCAGAAAAACTGTATCCTGCAGAAAGAATTGATTGCATATTGCTTTTTATACTTGTTAAAGAAAAATCTGTTTGGAACATTCCTAATTGTTCGTGGCTTTTTTCTTTTTCTTCATCTGTAAAATAATCAAGCTCTTCAATAATTTCTGGTTTTGTTTGAGAAAGAATATTAATTTTTGCAACAGTTTGATTATATTTACCAACAAATTGAATTAAAGCATCTTTTGACGCTTCTGTGTCAGCTTTTACTTCAAGAGTTGCGGTTTTTTCAGTTTTATCTTTTACGTTTAATGTAATTTCTGGAATAACATCATCAATTGTATTTGATGGACGTATGATTGTAATTCCTTCGTATTTTATAATTGCGTCATTTGCTTCAGAAACAGGATGATTTGGCTTGAAACCTAAAGATTGAGCCGAATCGTATGTTGAAAAGGATGAAACTTCAAGTTTATAAGCTGTATTTGGATTTTTTATAGCAATTGATTTTATTCCTGGGTATTCGGATAAATCCAAATCAAATGAAGTTTCGTTATCTTTTAAAATATTTGGCGTAAAAATTAATTTTTCTGTTCCGTCTTCCATTACTGCATAAATAAGCTCAGAAGATTTTATTGGTTCAACTGGAGGAAGTGGATTTGTATTTACAGGAACAAGCGTTTGTGAAGGCGCATTATTTACAACAATTCCTCCAAATTCTGCAAATCCAGAATCAGGAATAATTGGATTGTTATCTTTTTTATTTAATTCAGGCGTAATATCATCAACTGGAATTGCACGAACTTCAAAAGTAATGTGATAATTTGAATTATTTTTTATATTATCTGGGATATTTGTTAAAAATGCCGAACGTGGCTCAAGTTTTATAAAATCACCGTCCAATTTAGTTCTAGAAAGAGACAATTCAGGCATTCGAGTATTGCTTTTTCTAACATCAGGTAAAGATTTAAGTTCAGCAAGTGTATTTCCAAAAGATGTTGATTCTTTTTTTATTGGCGAAATCATCCCAGAACTTTCTGCAAAGAATTTTGCATCATTTTCAAAAACTAATTTATTTTCTTTGCCTGTTTTTAGTGATTCTATTAAAAGTGTTTTTTTTCCGGCAGTTGCGCCAATTACCATTGAATTAATTACGCCATTGCCTCGTTTGTTTATTGCATCAGAAAAGTTTTTTAGAGTTCCACCTTTCCAATTTATAGTAATTTGTTTTTCGCCAACTTTATATGTAAAAATCCCTGCAGGAACTTTATAATCTGATGGTAATTCGTTTGTCAAAAATCTATCTGATGAAGCTGGCTGAATAACATCAATTTTAAATGATTGTAAAGATGCACTTCTTGTTGCTTCGGCTGTAATTGCATTTTCATCAGTTGAAGTTGTAAGTTTGTTGTTAAAAGGATTTTCAAAAGAATAAAGAGATTTTGTAGTATCTCTTAAAGAGGTGAGTGAAGTATTAATTTCGCGCCAAGCGTCTTTTTGTGCCTTATACTCATCAAGCTGATTCTGCTCCCTTGTAAGTGGAATCCGCTCGATTTGCATAAGTTTTTCTACAGTTGCAGACGTATTATATTTGTCTGTAACGCCTGGTATATTAAGTCCAGCCATATTCTAACAATAAAAGTAAAAAAAAACTAAATTAACTTATTAAACAAAGTACCGATTGTTTGTCTAATTCTTAATTTAAGTTTTTGTATATCTTCAGATGGAATTTCCTTTAATACCTGATTTGTAGTTGAATCTACAACTTTTACAACAACGCTTCCAAGATCTTTGTTTACGTTGAATTGAAGTTTTCTTCCTGTTACTAATTC
This sequence comes from Treponema bryantii, assembly GCA_015061465.1. GTDB lineage: Bacteria > Spirochaetota > Spirochaetia > Treponematales > Treponemataceae > Treponema_D > Treponema_D bryantii_D. The sequence continues at coordinate 25,418 of SUWN01000021.1, forward strand.
AGACATTTTCTGAAGTTGTTGTGAATCTGCTTTTATTTCAGCTAGATTTTGTTCAATATTTTGGGCAACTTGTGAACCATTTGGTGTTATTGGTACATTTACAGCCTGCCTTGAAGCAGAAATCTTTTGAGTAATTGCAGAACTATAAAGAGATTGGCCATCCATTGCCACGTGAACCGAAGAATTTTGTATTGTATTCATAGGTTCCTCCTTTTTATCCAATAAAACAAAATTTTATAGTTTTGTTTATTTTCCTCCATGAAAAAATAATAGGAAGGGGGGCGCAACCCCTTCTTATTAAATCTAAGTCAAAAAGATGACATCCAGAAATCTCTTTGACTTAATTAACTATTGCAAAAGTGCAAGTACGTTCTGTGATTGAGCGTTTGCTTGTGCAAGCATTGCAGTACCAGCTTGTGTGAGAATCTGGTCTCTTGTAAACTCAACCATTTGGCTTGCCATGTCTGTGTCACGAATACGTGATTCTGCAGCTTGTGTATTTTCTGCAGCAACATTAATACCTTTTGCAGCAATTTCAAATCTGTTCTGATATGCACCGAGGTCTGCTCTTTGTTTGTTTACAGTTTTAAGAGCTGAATCTACAGTTGCAAGAACCAAGTTAGCTTGGTCTGGTGAACTGATTGAAATCTGTTCATCGCTACCTTGAACTCCTTTTAATCCTAAAGAATGAGCAGTCATTGTACCGATGTACACACGTGTATTCTGGTCAACATTTGCACCGATTTGGAATTGCATAATTCCATCACCTTCAAGTGCAAAACGTCCTGTAAGCATATTCATACCGTTGAACTGAGCTTGACTTGCAATACGATCAACTTCAGCAACGAGTTGTGAAACTTCAACTTGAATCTGCATACGATCTTCATCGCTGTAAATTCCGTTTGCAGATTGTACAGCAAGTTCTCTAATTCTCTGAAGAATATCTGTTGTTTCTTGCAAATATCCTTCTGTAGTTTGGATGAAAGAAACTCCGTTTTGGATATTTCTACTTGCTTGGTTTAGTCCACGAATTTGGCTGCGCATCTTTTCAGATACAGCAAGTCCTGATGCATCGTCTCCGGCGCGATTGATGCGTTCACCAGAAGAAAGCTTTTCCATGCTTTTCATGATACTGTCATTAGAAATGCCAAGTACGCGATTAGCATAAAGTGAGCTCATATTGTTATTAATAATCATAGTTGTGCCCTCCATGTTTACTTAAACAAAACATCATGTTTTGTCCCTGCAGGTGAAAGGCTAAAATAGTACTGCGCCTCTATTTTAGTTTCAGACCTTTACAGCAGGAATAGTCAGCCTGATACAAGCCGACTGTTCCTACAGTCACCTGAACATAAAGTTCACAATTTTCAAAGAACATAGTATGTCTGAAAACATACGTTTAATTTTCAATTCTTTGGTGTTGTTTTTGAAAAAAAAGTAGGGTAGAAAACACCGTGCAATTAACACAACGCCCTAAAGCGTTGTGTTAATTATAATACACTATCTTAGTAAAGACAAGACATTTTGTGACTGAGAGTTAGCCTGAGCCAACATAGCAGTTCCAGCTTGTTGCAATACAGAATTCTTAGTGAACTCAACCATCTGGCTAGCCATATCTGTATCACGGATGCGGCTTTCAGAAGCTTGAAGGTTTTCTGCAGAAACATTCAAACCTTTTACTGTTAATTCAAGACGGTTTTGGTAAGCACCAAGGTCAGCACGTTGTTTGTTAATCTTTTTAAGTGCTTCATCGATAGTACCAATTGCACGGTTGGCATCTTCTGGTGTTTGTAGAGAAAGTTTAGCTTCAGTACCAATTTCGCGAACTCCAAGAGCTTCTGCTGTCATAGTACCAATGAAAACTTGTGTTCTCTGATCCATGTTAGCACCAATGTGGAACCACATAGAACCAGTTACAACATTTTCACCCATTGGTTGAGCAAAACGACCTGTAAGCATGTTCATACCGTTGAATTGAGCAGAACTTGCAATGCGATCAACTTCTGATACAAGTGCAGAAATTTCAACTTGAATCTGCATACGATCTTCATCGCTATAAATACCGTTAGAAGCTTGAACAGCTAATTCACGAATACGTTGCATGATGTCAGTTGTTTCTTGAAGATAACCTTCTGTTGTTTGAATAAAACTGATACCATTTTGAGCGTTTTGTGAAGCTCTGTTTAAACCACGAATTTGGCTGCGCATTTTTTCTGAAACTGCAAGTCCAGATGCGTCATCACCAGCACGGTTGATTCTTTCGCCTGAAGATAATTTTTCCATGTCTTTGTTAAGACCTAGACCTGTAACACCTAATTGACGATTGGCAAACATAGCCGACATGTTGTGATTGATAACCATAATATTCCTCCTTGGAATGTAGACAGAAGAATCCTTTCTCCTGTGTAGAAAATTTGCAAAAATGTGTAAATGTTTTCATACAAGGCTACACCTACACACTTTTGCTCAAATTGTTTGAGTTTCACTCCAACGAAGTATAAACGCTCATAACAATTCTACTTATTTATCGGCTTATGTTTACAAAAACTTTATAATTTTTTTAGAAATTTTCAATTATTTTTTTGATTGCTCTAACAGCTTTTCCTCTGTGTGAAATTTTATTTTTTTCTTCAGCAGTGATTTGTGCAATTGTTTTGTTGTATTCTGGTAGGAAAACAATTGGGTCGTAACCAAATCCACCGTTGCCCGCTGCTTTTTCTATGGAATCGATTAAAACTCCTTCCATTGTTTCTTGAGCAACAAAGATTCTATCAAAACCTGCGTAAAAAACCATTGCACAAGTATAATGGCATGAACGAGGTCCATTTTTATATTCAGATTTTGGTAAAGAATTATTTTTAATTGCGTCGTTTAATTGTTGAATTAAGAATAAATTCTGTTCTTCTTGCGATATTTTAGAACCGTCAGGTTTTCCTTGCATAAAATCAGGACCGGCATATCTTGAAGAATAAATTCCTGGTGCAGAATTTAATCCATCCACACAAATTCCTGAATCATCAGCTATAACAGGGCAGTGTACAATATCATACAATGCTTTTGCTTTTATAATACTATTTTCGTAAAAAGTAGTACCAGTTTCTTCTGGATCAAATTCGATATTTTCATCAGAAGGAATTACGATTGTGTGTTCAGGAAATAGTTCAGACATTTCCCTTTTTTTGTGTTTGTTTCCACTTGCTAAATAAATTTTCATGATTGAATAGTAACGTAAAGTATGAAAAGAAACAATGAAAAGAATGCGCTGATTGTCTAAGAAAACAACCAGCGCAAAAAAAGAATTTTTAAATTATTCTTTTTTTCTTTTTTTTCTCATTATTAATATCAACTTTTTCTAGAATTTCTTCTTCTAATTCTTTTTTTAATTCTTTTGCATTTTTGATATAATAACTAACTTGTCTTTCACATATTCCTGTGAGATTAGCAACATTTTTGTTTGTAGGACGAATGTTTTTATATCCAGATTGAAGTTTGTCATTTAATACATGCCAACATTTTGTTGTTTTTACAAACTTTCTCTCCAAATATTCTTTTTTTATCAGACTTACATCATCACTTTTTTCTTTTAAGATTTCGATTTCTCTTGCATATTTATTTTTTCTAAAATAAGCATTATTTCTTCTTTCTTCATAACTGTGCTTTCTTGCAATCTTTTCGTTTAAAGTATTATTCAATTTTTGAACTTTTTGAAAAATTTCATTTCTATTAAGTTCAAAAATATCACATAATTTATTGATTTGCGTGTCTGTTATGTAGTAACAAGATTTTAAAATCAAAATCAATACAACTTTTTTTGCTAAAAAAGGGGATGTTTCTTTCATTTTTGTTAAGAAATTATTCCCTTCATGAAACAAAACGTCGTTTTTTAGCAATTCTTGAGACGAAACTTCTTGATTTGTTAGATTTTGTTCAATCCACGCTATTTCATCTTGCGAATATGATATTTGATTTTCAGAATATGCTTCTATACCTTCAAAAAAATCAAAATAATCATGATAGCTCGAAATGTCAAAGCGTTTGATGAGAAAAAGAACTGTACTTTTTATATAACAATATAAATAAGTGAAAAAAGATCCACTTGATTCGTTGTAGTTTTTGAAAATTACATTACCTTTTTCAAGAATATGTAAAACCAATTCACTTCTAAAATCTTCATCATACCCAAATAAGCCGAATAAAATTGGATTTTTAGAAATGAAAACAACAAGAACATTTAACGCCTCTTTTTCTGATAGTCTGCCATTAGAAACTAATGAATACAATTCATTAATATCTTTCATCGTACCTTCCTCCCATTTTGTTATTTTTACTTTTTGTAAAAAAAAATAGAGAGTTTTTTGAAGGAAAATTGTTAGATGTTACATTAATCTTGCAAACTCTTTAACAATTGCAGGGATTAGGGTCTCTATTTTTCCATCAGTACACATGCCTGATGCATTTTTGTGTCCGCCTCCTCCAAATTTTGAGGCAACAACGGATACGTCAATTTTATCTTGAGAACGGAATCCACCTGAACACGTAGAAGGTGTATCTTGTCTTAAAAATACAGCCGCTTCAACTCCTTCTGAAGACAAAAGTAATTGATATAAAGCATCAGAATCTCTTCCTTCAATCCCATAACGCTTTGTGTCTTCTAGTGATTCATAAGTTATAACTAAACGTCCATCAAGATAACGTTCTGCTTTTTGGAGAAGAACTCCTAAAAGCTTTCTTGTTGAGAAGGGTTTTCCATTATTTATTTCGTTGTAAATTAGTCTTGGTTCAACACCGTAAGATACAAGGCGACTTGCTGCAACAAATACATCTGCTGAATTAGATGTTAGAAATCTAAAATAGCCTGTGTCAGTAGATAATCCTAAGAAAAGGATTTTTGCAACATCTGCAGGGATTTTGCCGATTAGATTTTCATAAAATAATTGTACGATGTAAGCACATGCAGGGGCTTGTGGGTTGACATAGCCATTTACAACAGACTCTAATGACGTTTTGTGGTGATCAATAATGAATGTGTCTAAATCTGAAAAATCGCCATCAATGTCTCCTAATCTATGTGACTCAGAACAGTCGGTTATTATTAAACCTGCTTTTTTCCGTTCCGAGTCATCCATAAATTTCATTGATTGAGAAAAATTTGATTCGAACTTTTTAATTTCATTTCTTTTAAATGGACCTGCGGAGAGTAGTTGGTATTCTTTTTTGAAAGCATCAAGAATTGCTGCAATTCCTAGACAAGAAGCTATACAATCTCCGTCAGGTTCTTTATGACCGATTACAAAGAAAAATTCATGTTGTAAAATAAAATTTTTAAATAAATCTATACATTTTTGATCAATATTTAAGCTATTCATATTTATAAGTCTAATTCTTCTAGTGTTTGTTTGTCACTTCCTTCAATATCTTTGTGATAATCTGCCAATCCCCAAATTGAATTTTGTTTAGACATTGGAAGTGTTAAAATAACTCTGTGAAATTCACCACCTTTTTTTACAATTGTCATAAAAGAGGTTGCAGAATTTTTTGAATTTCGGAATTTTAATTTTCTAGGATTTTCAGGAGAACTATCAATCCAATTTTTTGGAATAACAACATCCCCAACTCCAGTTTGAGTTTTTTGGTAAATAACTACATATGCTTCTTTACCTTCCAAAACTTTTAAAATAGGTACATTAACGTATGTCATGTCACTCCATTTTGATTCATCTCTTTGAGGAGAAAGATTTTTTGTCTGTGCAAAAACAGAAAATAAAGATGATAATGCTATTATAATAAGTAACTTTTTCATAAAGTTGTACCTCCAAAGCTTTATAAGTCTAAAAAAATTATAAACCGATTTTTTTAAATACACAACTATTTTGTTAATTAATTAAAAAAATATTTATAATTTTGTAACAATGTTGTATATTTATGCATTATACGATTAAAGACATTTATTTAAAATAAAAGGTGGTAAAATGAAACGTTTAAAAATAGCAACAATTTTATGTTTGTTAACTATTACTTTATTTTCTTGTAAATCAACAAAAAATGAAAATACTATTTCTTCAAAATCTGATTTACAAACATCAACAACAGAGAATATTTCTGAACCTGAAAAATTTAATTTTTTCCAATTGGGTAAAAGTAAATATTTGGAAGGTGGTGTTTTTTCTTTGTTCACACCAGGTGTTTTTGGTGACCTAAAACAACAAAGTGCTGCTGTAATGATTAATCCTAAAGATTCTAAAGCAGGTTTTGGAAGTCCTTATTTGGCTGCTTATTATATTTTGTTTTTTGATGCAAAAGGACGTTCTGATTTAAGATTTGCAAAAGAACAATATTTTACTGATTTTGAAAATAAAAAATTGGATAGAGAAGGTAAAAAAACTTATAAAGAGTATGGAAATACTGATGTTCAACTTTATTGGGGAACTATTAAAGGTTCTACACCAAATAATGCTGTTGGAAAAGTAAATTTTGGATATGAATTTGTAGAACGTTCTCCATATTTTACGATTTCTATTTTTCCACTTACAAATCAAAGATTTGTGGAAGGTCAAGGTTCAGCTCCTGAAACATCAATGAATTTAACATTCTATTTTACAAAAGCACAAATTACAAAATTTTTGGATTTATTAACAGAAGATTCTATTAACCAAGCTCTTGCAGATTTACATGCATCACAAATTGGTGGAGAAGTAGAGCTCTCTGATGAATACTAATCTATATTAATAGGTAAAATTTTTTTTAAGTGAATATTGATTTTTAGGTCAATATTCACTTTTTTTTTCTAAAATGAACAAGTATTCAGATACGTGGATTTGTCTATTCTGAAGATTTCGGCTTCCTCTAAAAGTATTGTATGGAATTTCAACAGTTTTTAAGTTTCCGTATTTATTTAAAATTTCAGTCATTTGTTCAAAAGTAATAAATCCTTCTGAATTATATGAAATTATGATGAATTTACTTTGTAAGTTGGAAATAATTTGTTCTAATGCATCTAAAGCAAATTTATTTTTATTAAATACAGAACGATTCCAGTCTTGCGTGATACCACTTACTTTGCTGATTTCTACATCAATTTTATTTTTGAGAATCAGATTGAGCATAAAATAGTTTGAACCATAAGGATGTTGGTTGTAAGGTGGATCCAAATACACAACGTCCAAATCGTTTAATTCTGAAGAAAGTTCAACTGTGTTTTTTTGAAAAACTTGGACTTCTGAGTTAAAATTGCTAAAAATAGGTTCTAATAATTCAATTTTTCCTAAAATTCTAGAAAGAGCATTTTTTCCACACCCACCAAAACATCCAATTCCTGTTTTTTTATCTTTATAAAAACCTTTAAAAACTCCGCTTGTGTTTACGTGAATTGACGCTTGGGTGATAAGAGGGGCAAGAAAAAATTTCTTAAGTTCTTCTTTTGTGACAATTTGGTCGATTAAAGTTCTGTAAGTGTCGATTAATAATGCGTTTTCTTTTGTATAAAATACTCTTTCGCCTTTTTGTATGTTATTGTCATCTTTTGGAGAATAATTTTGTGAAATAATTCCTGAAATTTTATTTTTTTTGCAAGAATCAATAATTTGATTTCTTAATTCAGTACAAATTTTTTCTGGATAATCGCTTTTATTTGTTAAATAGCAACTATTTATAACGTAAGAATAATTTTCTAAATCATTTACAATTAATTTTTGGGAATATTTTTTTAACATTCGCGCAACAATTCCCGAACCAGAAAATAAATCTGCACAAACAAGAGAAGTTTTACCTAATTTTTTGCAAATGATTTTAATTTCGTCTTCAATATATTTAAGTAAACTACGTTTATTACCAATGTACGTGATAATTTGAGACGATAGAAAATCATCGTTTTCTTTTAATTCTTCCATTCTTGTTTATTATAACACAAAAGCAAAAAAATTAATCAAACAAGTTTAATAAATCTTCAATTGTTTCTTTTCGGCGAATTTGTTTTACACTTCCGTCTGCACAAATTAAAACTTCAGCTGGGCGAGGGCGACTATTATATGTTGAACACATACTCCAACCGTAAGCACCTGTGTCTAAAACACAAATTAAATCACCTTCATTGATTTTTGGAAGTGGACGATTTTTTGCCAAAATATCGCCAGATTCACAAATATTTCCAGTAACAGTTTGTTCAATTAATTTGTCAGATTCACGAGGAACTACATTTCCATTACGAAGAATTTCTATGTCGTGGTGAGAATCGTACATGCTTGGGCGAACTAAAACATTCATACCAACGTCAGTTCCTGCAAATTGAATTCCAGAATTTTCTTTTGTTGCGTGAACACGTCCTAAAATTACGCTTGCTTCTGCAACGCAAAAACGTCCTGGTTCACTTTTGAATAGAGGAGCTTTGCCGTAACTTTTTACAAATTCGTCTAAAATTGGTTCAAGGCGAGCTTTAAAATCTTCCATAGGAAAATCTTTTTCATCATCAAGTTTGTGATAAGGAATTCCGTAGCCACCACCAAAATCAATAAAATCTAAATCTTTAAAATCGTGAGCAATTCTTAATAGATTTTTTACAGCGTCCAAATAAGGTTGTGGGTCCATAAAAAGAGAACCAATGTGTTGGTTTATTCCTGCAATTCGAATGTTGTATTTTGCTGCAATGAGGAAAATTTGAGGAATATCATATTCTGCAATTCCGAATTTTGTTTTCTTTCCGCCTGTAACAACTTTTTCGTGATGACCAGCCCCAACTCCTGGATTAATTCTAACTGCACATTTTCTGTTTTCAGGTTGAATATTCATTGAATCGCAAGTTTTTCCAAAAAGTTCAAGTTGGCTTAGGGAATCCAAACTTGTCATTACTCCTTTTTCTAAAGCAAATTGTAATTCATCACTAGAAACATTATTTGGTACAAAAAAGATTCTTTCTACAGGAAAACCAGCTTTTAATAAAAGTGTGATTTCTCCAACGCTCATGGCGTCACAATTTAATCCTTCTTCCAAAGCGAGTTTTAAAATGTGAATATTTGTATTTGCTTTTACAGAATAATTTGCTGTGTATGGGTATTTTGTAATTACTTTTGCAACTTTTGACATTCTATCACGTAAAATTTTTTCGTTATAAACATAAACTGGAGTTCCAAAGTCTTTTGCAATATTTTCTGGGTTATTTCCTTCAAAAAAGTTTGAATTTTGTAAAAAAGATGTCATAAGTTCCTCAAATTTTGATATTTTTTTATAGTAGTTCTAAAAAGAATTACTAATACAGTTTATAAAATATACATTGAACTGTCAAGCATAAAAAATGTATTGATTTAAATAATGTTTTAGTGTACTATCTAACTATAACACGTGTGATAAATTTTTAAAGGAGGAAAAATGGACTTTGATAAAAATGTGCCTATTTATATGCAAATTATGTTTGAAATAAAAAGGCGAATATCTACTGGTCAATTAAATCCAGGCGGAAAATTACCATCTGTTAGAGATTTAGCAGAAGAAATAAAAGTTAATCCAAATACAATTGTTAGGGCATACCAAGAACTAGAGAGAGAAGGTGTGACTGAAACAAGACGAGGAATGGGAACTTTTGTTGTAGATAGTGATAAAAATAGTATTTTACAGATGAAAAATTCGATTGGAAAAACATTTGTACAAGAATTCATAAAAAAAATGCATGAGGTAGGCGTTACGGATGCTGAAATTATTAACCTTGTGAAAGAATCAATTGGAGAAAAATAATGGAGAAAATATTAGAAATTACAAATTTGACTAAAAAATATTTTTCAAAAAATGCGTTGAAAAATGTAAATCTATCCTTAGATAAAGGGCGGATTCTAGGTTTGATGGGTCCAAACGGAAGTGGAAAAACATCATTATTAAAAATTATTGCAGGTTTACAACATTCTAATTCGGGTGAAGTTTTAGTTTGTGGTAAAAAAATCGGAACTGAAACTAAAAAACTCGTTTCTTTTTTACCTGATAAAAATGTTTTGTATCCATACATGAAAGCAATTGATGCAATAAATTTTTTCCAAAATTATTATGATGATTTTGATGTAAATAAAGCCTTTGAATTATTGGATTTTATGAAATTAGACAAAGATGAAAAAGTTTCTTCTATGTCAAAAGGTATGATTGAAAAACTTAATTTATCTTTAACTTTTTCTAGAAATGCGAAACTTTTTGTTCTTGATGAACCTTTAGGTGGAGTAGATCCTGTTGCTAGAGAAAAAATAATTTCTACAATCATTAAAACTTATAATGAGGATTCTTCAATTATCATAAGTACTCATTTAGTTAATGACGTAGAAAGTATCTTTGATGATGTTTGTTTTATTGATAAAGGTGAAATTGTTTTATGTGGAAGTGCCGAACAACTTCGTTCAGAAAAAAATTGTTCAATTGATAAACTTTATATAGAAACATTTCAAAATAACTAAAATCTCCGGAGGAAAATTATGTTATCTGTATTAAAACAAGAATTTAAAATTCATAAAAAAAATATTTTTATAACAGCAATTATTTTTGCTGCAATTTATTTATGTACAATCTTTTCAATGCACCTTAGTGGTTTATTTGAATCAGAAAAAATTCAAGATATTTCAGCACTGTGGTTTGGTTTGAGTGTGGGATTAGGTTGTATCGGTGCATTTTTTATTGCACTATTTAAAGGTTCTGGCTCGATGAATGATATTTTATTTAAGGATACTGGCTATTTGATAAAAACAATTCCTGTAAGTTCATGGAAGTTGATTTTAGGCAAAATGATTATTGGATTATTTGAATTTATAGTTTATTTTGCTCTATATCTTCTTTTTATGACTTTTATTTTTCATTGTGGAGAAGAAATTGCTCTAGCTTTATCAATGGATATTCAATTTAACGATTTTTCAAGAGAAATTGTTGTTTTGTGTGTTGGAATAATTGTACTTTTTATTTTAATTCAATCTATATTAAATTTTTCATTTACTGTTTATACTTCTTTTACAAAAAAAGTGAAATATTCCAAAATTATTCTTGCAATAATAATTTATTTTCTTTTTTCGTTTGTAGTTGAACTTACAGGTGCTTTTTTGAATATAATTGATTTTAATTTAATTGACGATATTCTTTCAGTTTGGATTTTAATGGGGATTTTTATTGTAATAAGCGTAATTCTTTATATAGGCACTTGTCTTTTGTACGATAAAAAAGTGAATCTGTAAAATTAAAATAAAATAATAAAATCGGGCGTTTTCTAGTTGCCGAATATGCCCGATTTTTACTGTATCGTTTTATCTGTAACTCTTTTACTTGACCATAAATTTTTTTTTTGTAAAATATTTTTTATGAAAATTTTTCAGAATCAACCTTACTTTTATAAATCAGTTTTTAAACTTGCGTTTCCAATTGCTCTTCAAAGTTTGATTAGTATTGGCGTAAATATGCTTGATACAATTATGGTGGGAAGTTTAGGGGAAACAGCCCTTTCTGCAACATCTTTGGCAAATTCATTTATTACAATTTACCACATTTTTTGTATGGGGCTTGGAATGGGGGCAAGTGTTTTAGTTTCTAGATACTGGGGAATGAAAAAAGTTGCTTTACAAAATATATCAAATGCAAATTGTGATTTATCAAAAGAAAATAAAGCGTTAGAAGATGCAAGTAGAGCGTTAAAACAAACTATAACATTAATGCTTAGAATTACAGTTATTCTTGCGGCTGTTTTTGCTTTGCTTACAATGTTCGTGCCTGAAATCATCATGAAAACTTATACTTCAGATAAGGCAATTATTGCAGAAGGTTCAGTTTATTTTAAATATTCAGTAATTACATATTTTTTCTTAGGATTATCTTTAGTAACAACAATTGTTTTGCGCAGTGTTGGGCAAGCAAAGTTACCGCTAATTGTTTCTATTGGTGCTTTTTTTGTAAACATATTTGCAAATTATACTTTTATTTTTGGAAAATTTGGAGCACCAGCAATGGGAGTTGCCGGAGCTGCTTTTGCAACTTTAATTGCTCGCATTTTTGAAACTGCTATTATTTTGGGGTACTTGTTTATAAAAGATAAACGAATTAATTACAGAATTCGCGACATTTTTATGAAAACAAAATCGTTGATTGCAGAATATGTAAAAATTAGTATTCCAGTTTTGATTAGTGATGCAATTTTAGCTTTTGGAACAAATGCAATTGCAATGGTAATCGGTCGTTTGGGAGCGGCTTTTGTTGCTGCAAATGCAATTACAGGGGTTACACAACAATTAAGTACAGTTGTAGTTCAAGGTGTTAGTCAGGCTGGAGCAATTGTTACCGGCCAAACATTGGGAACTGGTGACAAAAAGAAAACAATGAATCAAGGATGGATGTTCTTGGGAGTTGGTTTTGCGTTAGGCGCAATTTCTGCAATTTTTATTATGATTATTTCAAATCCAATCATAAATAGCTACAACGTTGGTGCAGAAACTGTTCAAATTGCAAAAGAATTAATGTTTGCTCTTAGTGTAAATATTATTTTTAGAGCTACAAACAGCATTATGACAAAAGGAGTTTTACGTGGCGGCGGTGATACAAAAATGCTCATGCTTGCCGATAACGTTTTTAGTTGGGTTTTAGCCTTGCCTTTGGGAATACTTGCTAGTTTTGTGTTTAAGTTTTCGCCATTTTGGATTTACACATGCTTAAAATCTGACGAAATTGCAAAAACATTTTGGTGTGTTTATCGCCTAAAAAGTGAAAAATGGATTAAAAAGATTTCTACAGGAAGTGGCGTCGGCGAAAAGTAACTTTTCAAATTTTCACATCTTCCCCGACGCCTCAAGTTTTGCGTTGCAAAACTTGTTCTATAGATTTTTTATTCTATATTATCTTCAAAAATTACAATTGCTGGAACCTTTTCTTTTCCAATTGGAAAATGGGATTTGTAATAACCGTTCCATGCTCCTTGGTAAATTAGAGCCATTACAAAAGCGTCGGCACAAAGGTTATATTTAATTTTTTCAGGAATTTTCTTTGTTAGATGTTTTGGTGGTTTTATTGGATTTATATATAGTTCTTCCAATTCAGATTTGAATTTGTTAGAAAAATCATCAATACTTTTATTAATAATTTCTTCAATGTAGATTTTAAATTCGTTTTTATTAAGGACAGGAATATTCAGTTCAAAATCTGAATTATCATCTTTACTTATGAAATTGAATTTTTTATACTTTTCAATCAGCTCATTATCAAAAAAATTTGGAACTATAAGTGATACATTTTCTTTTTCGTTCGAATAGAAGGCATACGCAACTTTTAAAAATTGTATATCATCTAAAGGTCTCCATTGACTCCAAGTAAAACCTGATGCCACATCATAGGCCCAAAAACCTAATTTTATATTATCTTTGTATTTTATATTAGAAACGCTATGAC
>SUWN01000022.1 GCA_015061465.1 Treponema bryantii
AGGTAAGGTAAAAGATGTCTGTTGTTACTCTAAAAGATGTTCACAAAATTTATCCAATGGGAAAACAATTCGTAGAAGCTGTAAAAGGTGTTTCTTTTCAAATTGAAAAAGGAGAATTTGCCGCAATTTCTGGACCATCTGGTTCTGGAAAATCAACTCTTTTAAATATGATTGGTTTAATTGACGTTCCTTCTGATGGTGAAATTAATATTGGCGGTACAAATGTTTATGAAGGCGTAAATTTAAAAGAAGATTCTAACATTTTAAAAACTGCAATTCCTGCAAAATTAGATAAAAGAATTACTGCTTTGCGTCGCTCTCACATCGGTTTTATTTTTCAAACATTCAACTTAATTCCTGTTTTAAATGTTTACGAAAACATCGAATTTCCACTTATGTTGGAATCAAAAAATCCTGCTTCTAAAAGTCCAGTTGATGATTTTTCAAAAGCACAAAAACAAGAATGGATTAACTATTTAATAGAAAAAGTTGGTCTTTCTGATTGGAAAAAACACAAAGCAAACGAACTTTCTGGCGGTCAAAGACAACGTGTTGCAATCGCACGTGCTTTAGTTACAAAAGCTCCTGTTATTCTTGCCGATGAACCAACTGCAAACCTCGATTCCAAAAACTCAGAACAAATTTTGTCTTTGATGAAATCGTTGAATAATGACAAAGATTTACAAACAACTTTTATTTTTTCAACTCACGATTCTAGAATTGTAGATATGTGTGACCACGTTATTCATATTTTGGACGGACTTGTTGTAAAAGATGAACACAAAGTTGGTAGCGACGTTTATAAGGTAGGTAAATAATGAAAGAAATTTTTCGACTTGCTTTACGAAATCTTTCTGAACATAAATCTAAAACAATCATCATTTCTTTATTTTTAGTTTTTGGAATGGCGATTGTTGTTCTTGGAAACTCTTTCCTTGAATCTATAAACAGAGGTTTAGAAAAAGATTTTCGTCAAAATTACACTGGCGATTTGGTAATTTCAATTCAGCCAGAAAAAGGCACAATTTTAGATATTTTTGGCGTTGCTGCAACAGCAAATATCGGTGGAGAAATTCCTCAAGTTCCAGCAATTCCTGATTTAAAAAACGTTGAAGAAATTGTTTATGCGCAAGAAGGAATAAAAGGAACAACTAAACAAATTTCTGCACAGATTTTGATTGCTAAAGGAAAAGAAATGGACATGTCCGACTTCATTGAAAACGATGATTTAGGGTTTGACGATTTGCCAATTTCTATGCTTTTTGGTGTTGAAGAATCTTATTGGGATTTGTTTCCAAAAGTTAATCTTGTAGAAGGTCGCTATCCACAAAAAGACACAAACGAAGTTATGATTGACACTCGTGTTAAAAATGCGTTTGAAAGTCTTTATAAAAAACCACTGAACGTTGGCGATGATATTTTGATGCTCGGTGCAAATACAAACGGAGTTATTCGAGAAGGAAAACTCGTTGGTATTTTTGATCCACCAAACGAAAATTCTGCAATGTTCCAAATTGTTTATTGTGATCCAAATTTAGCACGTGCTTTTGCAGATTTAACTTACGCAGCAAATTTTGAATCTGAACTTCCTTCATACGTTGATTTTTCAATTTCTGAACTTTCGGAAGATGATTTGTTTGGAAGTTCCGACGACGATTTATTTGGTGACTTAATAGAAGAATCCGATGAAATTCTTCGCCAAGATACAACTGATTTTTCTGATATTTTGGGCGACACAACGCTTCGTGATGAATTAAACAAAACTGATGAAGGTGCTTGGAACTTTATTTTAGCAAAAGTAAAAAATCCTTCTCAAACAAAAAACGTAATTGAAGAATTAAAAACAAAATTTGCCGATGCAAACTTAAACGTTCAAGTTATGGATTGGAAAGCCGGCGCTTATTCTTATTCAGGAACTGTGGAAGGAATTGGCTTCATTTTCAATTTGTTGATAATTATTCTTGCCGTTGTTGTTTTCATCATCATTATGAACACAATGGTTGTTTCTGTAATAGAAAGAACTGGCGAAATTGGAACTATGCGCGCAATCGGTGCAGAAAAAAGTTTTGTAAAAAAATTGTTCTTTACAGAAACTCTTTTTTTGACAGTTGTTTCATCTATTATTGGATTTATAATCGCTTTTATTGCAATGGCAATCTTTAATAGTTTGGAAATTACAATTACAAATAGTATTGCAAAAATGATTTTGGGCGGCGGTCTACTTCATTTTAGTCCAACTGTAAAAATCATCGTTGCAACTTTCTTTGTAGCAATTATTGGAAGCATTTTAAGTAATCTTTATCCAATTTCATCTGCGTTAAAAATTACACCGTTAAAAGCTCTTTCCAAAGGTTCTGATTAATCGAGGTAAATTATGGGTAAAATATTCAAACTTGCATTAAGAAATCTAACAAGACAAAAACGAAGAAACGTAATTTTGGCAATCGCAATTGCATTTGGATTTTTTGTTGTTACAACTATCGACGGATTAATTTCTGGAATGGTTGGAAATTTGGAAGATTGTATTACAGAATTAACAGGTGGAACTGTTTTAATTTCTGGTTATGAAAAAATTCCTGCAACTCAAGAAGGTGAAAAATCACAACTTGTAAATATTATTCGCGATAAAGATTACATTAAAAATATTGTGGAAGAAAATAATTTTGATTATAAATACTTTTCTTCTTTTACACTTTCTGCTGGACAAGTAATTTTCAACGGAAAAAAATCCATGGCAACAATCTACGGACGAAACATTCTAGATAAGGATTTTTTGGATAATTTACAAATTATTGAAGGTTCGGTAGAAAATCTTTCTGATCCACAAGCGTTAATTATCAGTGATAAAATGGCTGAATCGCTAAATATTCAAGTTGGCGATCAATTGATTTATACAACAACAACAATTTATGGCCAAAATAACGTTGCTGATTTTACAATTGCAGCAATCATAAAATCAAACAATTTTATTAATTCAATGCAATCTTACGCAAATATCGATACAATCAACGCGCTTGTAAATATGCCAGAAGGTGGATATAACACATTTACAATTTATTTGAACGATAAAAACCAACAAACAAAAGTCGCTCAACAAATTGAAAATCTGATTCGTGCCGACGGTGTAAATGTTTCTAGTAGATTGGAAGCTCTTAAAACAAATCCAGCAAATCCTGGACGCGGAATTGATAAACAATTTACAAAAGAAGAATTCCAATGGGAAGGAACAAAATACGGCGTTGTTTCTTTGAACGATGAAATTCCTGCAATAAAAACTGTTCTTTCTGTAGTTCACACTGTAACAACAACAATTTTAATTGTAATTTTGTTAATTGTTATGGTCGGAGTTTCAAATACTTACAGAATGGTTTTATACGAACGAATCCGCGAAATTGGAACTATGCGCGCCCTTGGAATGAACGGAAAAGATACAGGAAAGATTTTTACAACAGAAGCGTTAATTCTTTGTTTAATCGGTGCAATTTCTGGTTTAATTCTTTCTGTTATCGTGATGGGTTGTATTCATTTAATTCCTATTAATATAGAAAGTCTTTCTTTCTTCTTACACAAAGGTCATTTCACATTCAAACTTTCGTTTGGCTCGATTATTGTGCAATATTTCTTGTTAATTTTATTAACATTCTTTGCTGTAAAAGGAAGTGCAAAAAAAGCTGCGGCAATGAGTCCAGCAGTTGCTTTAAGAACAATAAAATAATTTTGAGGTTAATATGAAAAAATCACTTTTAATTTTATCAATTTTTTTAGCTTCTTGTTTTGTTTGTTTTGCTCAAGTTTCTGACGAACAATCTGAACAAGCATTTAAAATCATGGAATCAACTGACGACGTTTTGGCGTATCACGGGGATTATTCGGCAACAATTTCTCTTGTTATAGAAAAACCTGGAAAACCAAAAGAAAGTCTTCAATACAAAATTTTTGAACGCACAGATTCAGAATTAATGACAATCGTTCAACTTTTTCCAGAAGCAGATAAAGGAAACGGTTTTTTGCGCGACGGAGAAAATATTTGGTCTTATGATCCAATCAGCCGAAAATTCACTCACACTTCTTTAAAAGAAGCGCTCGGTGAATCTGACGTGAAAATCGACGATATTAATCAAAGCGAAACTCATTGGCGCGATAATTATACAGTTTCTGGATTTGAAGAAGGAACTCTTGGAAAATTCCCTGTTTATATCATCACTTTGGATGCAAAAACAACAAAACCTTCTTATTCAAAAGTTAAATATTTCATCCGTAAAGACGTTCCTCTTACTTTAAAAGAAGAAGATTTTTCTGGTTCAGGAAGATTGATGAGAACAATTCTAATTCCAAAATATACAAAAGTTCCTGCTGGCTACGTTCCAACACAAATGTTACTTCGTGATGAATTAAACAAGGGTGAAAATACTCAGCAAGTTGTTTCTGATTTAACATTTGACGCACTTCCAGATAAAATTTTCACAAAAGCGTATTTGGAAAGTTTAAACTAATTTTATAAAAGGACTTTTTATGAAAAAAATATTTTTACTTTGTAGTTTTTTTGCTTGTTCCTTACTTTTTGCTCAAACAGAAGAAGAACTTTTTGGTTCTGCCGACGATGATTTTTTCTTTGACGATGGAATTGAAGAATTTGTAGAAACAAAAACAACAGAAGAAGCTGTTGATTTAAGCAAAGGCGTTTTATTTCAAACAGGTTCAGTAGAAATCAGCGGAAATTTTGATTTATCGCTTACAACTTGCACAACTTTTAATAAAGACACAGAAACAAAAGATTCTTTTGAAAATACAATTTTATTTCCTGCTGCAGACGCACAAATTATTGTAGACGCTCGTCCATCTGAAAATTTGCGCCTTTATTTAAAATCGGGAATTAATTATCCTTACGTAACAGAATCAAAAGCAACTATTATAACTTCGCCATTTCCTCAAACTCCTACAACTTTTGATTTTAAAAATATGTTCTACGTAAAAGAACTTTTTGGCGATTTCAACATTGGTCCAAACGTTGCTTTTAGATTTGGTAAACAAACTGTAACTTGGGGCGTTGGTTATTTCTTTAGTCCAGCCGATGTTATTAATCTAACAGCAATTGACCCAGAAAACCCAACAGCACAAGTTGAAGGTCCACTTGCTTTAAGAACACAAGTTGTTTTCCCAGGAACCCAGCACGCAATTTGGACTTACGTTATTCCAGAAAATCCTGTGCTCTATGTTGAAGGACAAGGTGCAATTTCTTACGCTAAAAATACAGCTTTTGCTGCAAAAGGTGACATTGTAATTGGACCAAATGAATTTGGAATAGGTGGTTGGTACAAATATCAAAATTCACCACGCGCAATGCTTACATTTTCTGGAACAATTTTTAGAAATTACAGCATTTTTGCAGAAGGCGTTCTTGCTTTTGGAAAAGATTCGGCTTGGCTAAAAAATTCCACAGAAGATAAAAAACCTATTTTCCAAACAACAGCCGGAATTATGCGCTTCTGGAAAGACCAAAATATCACGGTAGCTTCGCAATATTATTATAATCAACAAGAAGATGCTGCTAACGCAAGTTTTTCTACACACGGACACAACGCCGCTATAATGTGTAACTTTGGAAAAATCGGTACAGATTCTTTTTCTTCACAAATTTTTGCGATGATGAACTTTAATAAAGTTGCAGGAATTGCTTCTGTCATGTTAAAATATAATCCAATAAACGAATTTAGCATTAGTTGTGGTCCATATTTTGATTGGAAAGAAGATAACCTTTCAACTTCTATAAAACTTGTTTTTGATTTTGGTAGCGGAAAATTCTAAAAATCTATCTTAATATACAACATAACGTATGCTTTTTATTAAGGAGTTTTTATGCGAAAAAAGGTGTACGTTATTGGAGCGGGCGTTTCTGGTCTTTCGGCTGGAATTTACGCCGCTCGTTGTGGTTTTGATGTAACAATTTTAGAACAACATTTTACTTTTGGTGGACTTTCTACTAGTTGGAGTCGAAAAGGATATTTCTTTGAAGGAGGAATGCATTGGCTCACTGGTTCGGGAGAAGACCAACCTTTAAATAAAGTTTGGAAGCAATTAGGCGCTCTTCAAGAAAACAATCCTGTAGAAAATAAAGAAATTCTTTATTCTTTTGTAGATAAAAACGGCAAACAAATAAATCTTTGGCGCGACATTGAAAAAACACGTCAAGAATTCATACAATATTCTCCAGAAGATAAAAACGTTATAAACACTTTGTATAACGATGTAAAAAAATATACAAAAGTTCATCTTCCTGTTGCTGATTTACCCGGCTTAAAATCTATGGAACCAATGCATCCATCTATAAAAGAACTTCTTGCAATGATTCCAGCTGGAATTCGAACTCTCCAACTTTCAAACACATCCTTTTTAGATTACATTAATCGATTTAAAAACAAAGATTTAAGAGAATTATTAAAAGCCGTTACAAGCAATCAATATAATGCAACTTCTTTTTTGTACACAATGGCTTCTTTTGCCTGCGGCGATTCAGGATTCCCAAAAGGCGGTTCAATTCAATTTGTAAAAAATATGGTTGATACTTTTGAAAGCCTTGGCGGAGAAATTCAATATAAAACAACTGTTGAAAAAGTCGTTGTAAAAAACGGAATTACAACTGGCGTTCAAACAAAAGATGGATTTTTGCCAGCTGATGCAGTAATTGTTTCGCAAGATTTTAGACAAGCCGTTGATACTTTATTTGATGTTCCTATCACTTCAAAATTTGTTCAAACAATGAAGAAAAATCTTGTTCCAGAAGAAAATACTTTTATTTGTTTAGGTGTAAAAGCAGATTTGTCCCATCTTCCTCACACTTGTATTTTCCCTTTGGAAAAACCTTTTGAATGTGCAAACAATTTTTATACACATTTAAGAGTAAACAATTATTCTAGAAATAAAGAAGCCGCTCCTGAAGGTTGTACATCAGTTACATCCATTTTGATTGGTGAATCGTACGATTATTGGAAAGCGGCAAAAGAAGACGGAACTTACAAAGCAAAAAAAGATGAACTTGCACAAAGATTCATTAAAGAATTAGAAGCTTTTGTTCCAGAAATAAAAGACAACGTTGAAGTTATCGATGTTGCAACTCCTTGTACTTACGAACGATATTGTTCTTCATATCATGGTTCTTGGATGAGTGTTTGGTGTAAAGGAACTCCAAAAATCAAATATCCACATAAATTACCAGAAATACAAGGATGTTATTTTGCAGGCCAACGTCTTCAAATGCCAGGCGGACTTCCAATCGCTGGTTACACAGGAAGAATGGCTGTTCAACATTTGTGTAAAGATACAGAAACTATTTTTGTTTAAAATTTATAATAATATGTTATAATTTTTATATAACTTTTTTTTCCCAAGGAGGATTTTATGGGTAAGAAAAAAAATAGTATGAGTTTATTGTACTTAATCGGTATGATTGCTGTTGTTGTTGGTTGTTTCCTTCCAATTATCGAAGTAAAACTTGGGCCTTTAGGTTCAATTAAAACTAATGTTATTAGAGCATTCCAATCTTTGGATACAGCAAATTCTTGGTGGCAATTACTTATGTTCGTTGCTGCAATTGTTGGAGCAGTTTTAAGCCTTGTTAGCGTAAAAAATGGTAATTTAATTAAATTAGTTGCATTAATCGCTTCTATCGTTGGCGGACTTATTTTCTTCGTAGATGCAGGCTTCTTTGATTACTTCTTCAAAATCGTAGGAATCGGTTTCTTTGTAATTATCGGTGGTTGGGTTGTTGCTTTAATCGGTTACATTACAAAGAAATAATTTTATAACCTGTTTTATAATCAGTCGGTAGATTTTCTACCGGCTTTTTTATTTTAACACAGATTAAATCACCGCTTTTAAATTCATTCTGTTTTTCTGTAGAAACAACAACAGTTCCAATTTTGCTACAAGCGTAAAACCCATTTTTATTTTTTGGCAATTTAAAACAATCAGAAACAATTCTTAATAAAAATTCATCGCTTTCGTTTTCTGATGATTTTGGCACAGCGCTTACAAAAGATAAAACAGCTCTTTCTTTTGGTAATTTTGCCAATTCTGAAAGTCGTTGCAATTTTTTAGGCGCATCTTCTGTATTAAAAGAAAAATTACACCACTTGTTTTTACTTCCTGTGTATGCCTTAAAGCCATCCATCGAACAAATTTCAGCGTGTGGACAAGGTGAAGTTACATCATAATTTGCCTTTAAAAATCTATCTCTAAACAAACACAATGTTCTTGCTGATTTTGGAACACCCGGTTCTATCAATAAATAACGTGCATTTTCTTCTGAATAAGTTTTTAATTGGTCAAAATATTTTTTTACCCTAAATTCTGGTGGCATATCACTTGCTTGGTCCAATTCATTAAACATATTTGCACAAGTGATGAATCCGCATCTTTGTTTTATAAAAGCACCAAAACTATCTTTTACACGAATAATTTTCCAGTGAGGATTTGCACCTTCTTGTGTTGGCGGAGTTTTTGAAGCAATGGACAAATAAATATCTTCACCAAGCGACAATGAATTTTGAGAAACATCCAAACAATACCAAGTTAGATTTTTATTTCTTAATTCTGGTCTACTAAGCCACAACGCACTTACAACAGTTAGCGGGCCACTTCCCAAGTCCAAACAAAAACAATCTTCTTGTGGAAAAGATTTTTCTTCCAAATTTGAAAAAAGTCTTGTTAAACGAACCAAATTCCACCAAACAAAATATCTTACGTACGCGCTAAGTTGAATGTTTTCGTTCATATAACCCAAACGTCGGCTCGCACGATTATCTGTCATTTGGTGTGAAAGTTCACGAATATTTTCTGGTAATTGTTGAAGTTGTTTTGAATTCAGCGGTTTTATACTTTGAATGATTTTATCAAAATTTTCCAACACATTTTTGGCATCTTCTGGAATTCTGTCTACACAAAATAATTCTGAAATTTTTTTATATGAATTGCTCTGAATTTTTGATTTGTCGTTTTTTAATTCTTTTTTATTCGGTTTTCTTTCAGTTTTCATCTTCGTTTCCGTTTGTTGAATCTTTACGTTTGTTTTTTACTTTTAAATACAAATTAGAAATATCCGCACGTGTTTGATGAATCAATTTTATCAATTCAAAATTATCTTGCGCAACGCCCGCTTCTTCCATAATTTGCTGACCAGCGCCTTCTGCGGTAAATTTTTTTTCATAAATCAAATATTTTAATCTGAAAATTAAATCAACTTCTCTTTGAGTGTAAAAACGTCTTCCTCCATCATCTTTTTGAGGTTTAAACGACGGAACAACATCTTCCCAATATCTTAAAACATGAGCTTTTATTCCTGTTAATTCTTCAACCTCGCTAATAGAAAAAGACGCCATTTTATCCTCTTATTCTCTTTCTTCCCATTTTTTGCGACTACCTTTCATTTCCAAAATAACAGGAATTTGATCGTAGCCCAAATCTTCTCTTATTCGATTTTTTAGGTAAGTAACATAAGTTTCTGGAACAACTTCCGGGCGAGTTGCAAAAATCAAGAATTTAATTGGATTTGTTCCTGTTTGAACCATGTAGCGAATTTTAAAATGCGCAGTTTTACTTGCTGGAGGCGGATATCTGTCCAACCAATCTTTTAGCGCTGCATTCAAACTTGCTGTTTCTATTTTTCTTGTAAGTTGATTGTAAATATCGATTGTCGTATTCAACAAATCTTTTATGCCTTTGCCTTCCAAAGCCGAAAGTGGCAAAATCGGTGCATAATCCATTTGCGCAAACATGATGTTTATATTTTCTTTTTCTTTTTTAAACGTTTTTTTGTCTTGGTCTTGTGTGTCCCATTTATTCAAAACAAAAATAATTCCACGTCCTTTTTCGTAAGCAAGACTACAGATTTTTTTATCTTGTTCTGCCAAACCTTCTTGCGCATCAATCATCAAGAAAACAATGTCACATTCATCCAAAGTTTTTATTGCTCTATTTACAGAATAATATTCAACATCTTCATGAACTTTTGCTTTTCGTCTAATTCCGGCAGTGTCCAAAACTTTAAAATGTTTTCCACCGTAAGAAAATTCACCTTCTACAACGTCACGAGTTGTTCCTGCGTAATCACAAACAATAGACGCGTTAGAATGAGTTAATCTATTTGAAAGAGTTGATTTTCCTGTATTTGGTTTACCAAGAATCGCAATTTTAATTGGTCTATCTTCGTTCAAAACTTTTACGTTAGAAAAATCACATCGCTTTACCAAAGAATCTGTAAGTTCTCCAATTCTATCCCCATGTTCTGCCGAAATAAAGAACAATTCATTAAAACCGTATTTTGCGTAATTCCAAGCTTCACTTTCGTTTTTACCGCCTTCAGTTTTATTTACAGCAGCAATTACTTTATTCCAATAAGGACGCATTTTTAAGATGAATTCTTCATCTTCGCCAGTAATAACGCCAGCTTCCAACAATAAAAGAATTACATCGGCTTTTTCAATTTGTTCCAATGATTTTTCAACAACGTATTCATCCAATTCCGCTTCAATTGTTCCAATATCACGTTGAAGTTTATAACCACCAGTATCTACAAGATGAACAGGATTTCCATTCAAAATTGCAGTCGCTTCTACAGGGTCGCGTGTTACACCGGGAGTTGGATTTGTGATTGCAATACGTTTGTGCAAAAATCTATTAAACAAAGTTGATTTTCCAACATTTGGTCTACCAGCAATTACAATCGTTGGTAAACCTTCGTATTCCAAATCACGAGGATCAACATATTCTTCTTCTATGTCATTTTTTTCTTCTGGCTGAATTTGTGGCTTTGTTTGAATTTCTACAACGTTATCTTGAAAATCATCAATTTTTTGAGGGCGCGGTTTATTAAAATCCGGTTTTATTTTTTTCTTTTTTGCCATAAAATTCCTCGTTTATTCTTCATAAAAATTATTTAAATGCTTTGCACTAATTGCTTCTAATTCTTGAATTGTGAATCTAGACAAAAGTTCTTTTGTGCTACAAATCAATTTTGGACTCATACTCAAATGTCTAATTCCCATTCCTCCAAGAACCATCACACTATCATGTCTTCCTGCCATTTCTCCACAAACAGAAACAGGAATTTTTGCATTTTCTGCACTGATTATTGTTGTTTGTATCAATCTTAAAACTGCTAAACTGAATTCATTATACAATCCAGCAACGTGCATATTTTCTCTATCGATTCCAAGCGTATATTGCGTCAAATCGTTTGTTCCCAAAGAAAAGAAATCGCTCACTTTTGCAAGACAATCTGACATAATCGCAGCAGCCGCAGTTTCTACCATTATTCCAATTGGAATATCAGCTTTGTATGGAATCTTTTCAAAATCCAATTCTTTTTTTGCTTCTTCTATGATTGCCAAACATTGCCGAACTTGTTCCACGCTCGTAATCAAAGGAAGCATAATTCTTAAATTTCCGTAAAGACCAGCTCTATACAATGCACGAATTTGTGTTTTAAAAACGTTTGGATGAGCCAAACTCAATCTTACCGCACGCAATCCCATCAAAGGATTTTTTTCATCGTAATTTGGCAAATCAACAGAATTGATTAATTTATCTCCACCTGCATCCAACGTACGAATTGTTACAGGTTTGTCTTCCATAATTTGTAAAACTTTTTTATAAGCTTCAAATTGAGTTTCTTCGCTAAAAGAACGTGCCGCAGCATGAATCGAGGCCCCAGATTCACTCATGAACAAAAACTCTGTTCTGAACAAACCAATTCCATCTGCACCTTCGGCTTTTGCAATTTCCGCTTCTTCTGGAGTACCGATGTTTGCATATAATTTAAATTCTGTTCCATCTTTTGTAAGAGCCGGTTTATCCAAAAATCGTTTTAGTGAAATTTTATGTTGGTATTCTTCCCGAATTTTCGCCTTGTATTCTTCCATAGTCGCTCTGTCAGGATTTACAAGGATTTCTGCTGAAGAACCATCTATGATTACAGTTTCGCCGTTATGAACTTTTTTGTTTATATTTTCCAAGCCCAAAACTGTTGGAATTCCGTAGTTTCTAGCAAGAATAACAACATGGCTCGAAATTCCACCTTCTGACAATGCCAAGCCCATAATCTTTCTTTTGGAAAGAACAATCGTATCTGCCGAACTTAACGAATTTGCAAAAATAACAGAACCATCTGGAACTCGATTTATATCAAAAGGATGAATATCCAACATTTCGTCCAAAACTCGACCAAAAACATCTGTAATATCTTGCGCTCGTTCTGACAAATAATAATTTCCTGCCTGGCGCAATTTTGTTGCATATTCTTCCGCTTTAAACTGAACAGAATATTCTATGTTGAAAAGTTCACGTTCATAAAAATCTTTTACTTCCTGATTAAAAACAGGATCTTCCAGCATCAAAATATAAGTTTCAAAAACTTCACGTTGTAATTTATCTTTTTCGTCTGTTTTAGAAAGGGTTTCTAATTCTTCTTTTAAATTCAAAATAACAGTTTGAGCTGCCATTTCAAAACGATTCCAACCCTTGTTTAATTGATCTATTTTGATTCTATGTTGAGGAATTGCTCTTTTTACTGTATCGGGAATTACAAAAGCAGTTCCTATTCCTGTGCCATCTGCAGCAGGTATTCCAAGAAAAACTTCCATACGTTCATTATATCAAAACAATGAAAAAATAAAAATATATGACCGTTTAAAAATTTATTTGTTTTTATTTTATATAAAAAAATTTTCTTGACATCCACTATAGTTTGTGATTTAATAGTTTCATATCGTTATTAACGATACTAAAACGTTTTCGTAAAATAAAAAAAGTTTAGTTTGCGTTGCAAACTTTTTATATTTCTTGGGGTTATCTTTTTTGTTTTCTAGGTAACTTCTACTAAACTTTTTAGATACCCTTTTTATGGGAGTTTTTTATGAAAAAACTTTTATCTGTTTTAGCTGTTCTTTTTGTTTTAGGAACAACAAACGTATTTGCTTTTGGTATTGGTATACAAGGTGGAGCTGATTTAGGAGCTGCAGGCGCAGGTTCCGCTGCAGTAACATTTAAACTTGATACTAAACCTTTTATTTTTGCAGTTAATGGTGCTTTCTACAAAGATTATGTTGCTTTGGGTGGAACAGCAGATTATTGGTTAGGAACAGGTGAAATTGCTGGTCCTTTAAACTATTTTTACGGATATGGATTAAATGCAGCTTTTGGTATTGGAAACGAAAATCTTGCTTTTAATTTTGGTCCAAGAATTGTTGGTGGTTTAAATCTTTACGTTCTTGATAATTTCTTGGAATTCTATATCCAAGCAGCTTGGCAACCAACATTCTTTATTCTTCCAAAATTTGACTTCAATTTAGTAAACTTCCCTGTAGCTGCTGGTATTCGCTTCTGGCTCTAATCTGATTTATAATTACTAAACAGATTTATAGCACTTCTAAAAAGAATTAATTTTCTTTTGGAAGTGCTTTTTTTTTAACTAACATTTGTTCATTTAGTTAATTTTCCGTATTGAAAGAATTATATTTGTATTACATAATATTATATCTATAAAAATAAAATCCCATAAAATTTTGGAGGAAAAAATGAAAACAGTTGCTGGTATCGACTTAGGTACACAAAGCATGAAAGTTGTAATTTACGACTACGAAAATCATAATATTATTGAAAAGGCTTCTTGTCCTGTTGAACTCATTTCTGCAGACGACGGAACTCGCGAACAAAAAACAGAATGGTTCGATGAAGCTTTAAAAGTTTGTTTTGAAAAACTCAGCGCAGAAAATAAATCAACTATAGAAGCAATTGGTGTTTCTGGACAACAACACGGTTTTGTACCTTTGGCAGCAGATGGTTCTCCTCTCTACAATATTAAACTTTGGTGCGATACATCAACAACAGCTGAATGTGAAGAAATCACAGCTAAAGTTGGTGGAAAAGATGCTGTTATTAATGCAACAGGAAACTTAATGCTTACTGGATTTACAGCACCAAAAATCCTTTGGCTCAAGAAAAACAAAAAAGATGCTTGGAACAACTTAAAATACATTATGCTTCCACACGATTATTTGAACTGGAAACTCACTGGTGATTATGTAATGGAATACGGTGATGCTTCTGGAACAGCTTTATTCGACAGCAAAAATCGTGTGTGGTCAAAAGTTGTTTGTGACGCAATCGACGAAAAATTAATCGACATTTTACCACCTCTTATTGAACCTCAAGCAAAAGCAGGAAGCGTTTCTGCCGAAGCTGCAAAATTATACGGCATCCCAGAAGGAATCCCTGTTTCTGCTGGTGGCGGTGATAACATGATGGGTGCAATCGGAACTGGTACAGTAAGCGACGGATTCTTAACAATGAGTATGGGAACATCAGGAACTTTATACGGTTATTCTGCAAAACCAATTTCTGACCCAGAAAATGGACTTTCAGGATTCTGTTCTTCTAGTGGCGGATGGTTACCTCTTCTTTGTACAATGAACTGTACTGTTGCTACAGAATTTGTTCGTGGATTATTCAATTTCTCTATCAGTGATTTGGAAGCACATTCTTCTAAAGCTCCTTGTGGTTCAGAAGGTGTTATCGTTCTTCCTTTCTTTAATGGTGAAAGAACTCCTAACTTACCAAATGGACGTGCAAGTATCACAGGATTAACAACAGCAAATACAAACAAAGAAAACATTTGTCGTGCTTCTATGGAAAGTGCTGTTTTTGCAATGCGCGGTGGATTAGATGCATTTAGAAAACTTGGATTTGAACCAAAAGAAATTCGTTTGATTGGTGGTGGTTCAAAAAGTGCTACATGGCGTCAAATTGCAGCAGATATTATGAATCTTCCTGTTAGAGTTCCTGTTCTTGATGAAGCAGCAGCTCTTGGTGCAGCAGTTCAAGCTCTTTGGTGTCTTGAATCAGAAAAAACTGGTAAAACAGCAGATATCGCAGCTCTTTGTGCAGAACACATCAAATTAGACACAGAAGCAACAACAAATCCTATTCCAGAAAATGTTGCTGCTTATGACAAAGCTTATGATGCATACAACACTGTTTTAGATGCAGTAAAACCTTTGTACATCTAAAATAAATTAATTTAGAGACTAAAGACTGTTCTTTTTAAAGGACAGTCTTTTTTTTATTTAGGGTTTATTACAAATCCTAAAAACGGACGAGTCAAGGCCTTGAGCAAAGCGTGCCTTGACCGTACGTATTCTTTCAAATTTCTAACTAATGTTCGTTATTCTTTTTTTGTTAGAAAAATATCACCTTAAAAAGATTCCTTCACAAAATATAATATTTCAAAACATTTTGTTTTTTTTCATTAATTTTATCAAAAAAAATGTATATTACTTAGTTTTATCTTTATTCTTCCAGAACAAATCTTCTTTTATTTTCTAAGCTTAATTTTTTTATCTAAAAATAGAACTACATCAAAAATCAACTAACGAACGTTCGTAATTAACTCTATTTATAATAAATTTTGTTTTTCTCTGTTTCACGTGAAACAACCACAAGTTATGCACTTTGTGGAAAAGTCGGTGTAAGTTGTGGAAAACTTTTTGAAAATACCCTCCTCTCGTTTCACGTGAAACACTTAATTTTCATTCTTACAAAACAATCTTCACTTTATACATTCTTTTTAACAAAATAATTTTACAGCTTTTTTTTGTGTTATTTTTCACCTACGTTTCACGTGAAACATGATTTATACTTTTTTCATTTTTTGTTTATTCATATATTTTATTTTTCATACATTCTGTTTCATGTGAAACACTATAACTTATTCATATTTATGGAAAAATCTGTGCATCTTGTGGAAAACTTTTTGAAATTAATTTTATATTGTTTCACGTGAAACGTTGTTTTTCATCTTTTAAATTCTTATAAAGCTTTTACATTATTTTACGTCGTTTCACGTGAAACACTTTTCCACAAATGTGGAAATCTTTGTTGAAGTTGTGGATAACTCTATGAATAGAATTAATAATAAATATGGCTATACAAAGTTTTGATTAAACTATTATATGTTCTGGCAGACGTCTTTAATTTAATCCTCGATTCATCTTTTTTAGAAGCAAAATACAGGTGGTCAAGGGACGTTTCACTAACACCCTTGACTCACCTTTGTTTGGGTTCTTCAAGCATTGTAGAACCCAAATACGTACGGTCAAGGCACGCTTTGCTCAAGGCCTTGACTCGTCCGTTTTTCGGATTTTTAATAAACCCTAAATAAAAAAAGGTGTGCTCAAAAAATTTTCATTTTTTAAGACACACCTTGCCTGATGTATATATTTTTCCCTAACTATTATCTATAGTTATTTCCCTTTGATTATTATCATTTAAATATTAACATTTGTCAATGTTTAAATTCATAATTTATTATTCAATCGTCTAATTCTTTGTATTATAAGGAATTAGAACGTTTGTTTTATTCATTATCACGTTTTTCTTGAACTTTGTCTATTCCAACAAGATAATCAGGTTCAGAAACTTTAACAATTGTAATTCCAGAAGCGCCAGCTCCTTGTTGTTTAATTTCTGTTGCTTTAATTCTTAAAGTTTTTCCCTGACTTGTCATACAAACAATTTCATCAGAATCACAAATACTAACAGCTCCAATAATTTCACCTTTGCCATCTATATTTCCAAAGATTCTTTGACCTCCAGTTCCTCTTCCATGTGTAGAGAACAAGTCTGAAGAAATTCGTTTTCCGTGACCTTTTTCTGTAACAAGAATTAATCCTGTTCCTTCTTCTACTTTTACAGCAGCAGCAATTTCATCACCTTCAGCAAGCTTCATTCCTTTTATACCGCGGCTAGCTCTTCCCATAGAACGAACAGAATCTTCTTTTATCTTTAATGCTTTTCCTCTTCTAGAAATTAACATTACTTCTGTTGAACCAGTTGTTTGAATTGCACTGATTAATTTGTCTCCTGTATCAAGTTTAAGACCGATGATACCTCTTGTTTTTGCGTTGCTAAATTCTGTTGTATGAACTTTCTTTACAACACCATTTGCTGTAGTCATAAACAAGTATTGATCTTCTGCAAATTCTTTTAGTGAAACAACAGCTGTAATTTCTTCATCTGGACCAACAGCCAAAAGACTCTTTATGTGAGCTCCTCGGCTTGTTCTTTCAGATTCAGGAATTTCATGAACTTTTATCCAATACGCTTTTCCAACGTTTGTAATAAAAAGCAAATAATCTTTTGTAGAACCAATAAATAATTGATTAATATAATCGTCTTCAAGGAGAGCGGCACTGTTACTTCCCTTGCCTCCCCTATCTTGTTTTTTATATTTTTCTACAGAAACGCGTTTGATATAACCAAGACGAGAAATCATGACAACCATGTCTTCTTCTTTAATCATATCTTCAACGTTGATTTGTTCAACTTCATCAGCAACGATTTCTGTTTTTCTATCGTCACCATATTTTTCTGCAAGTTCATTTGTGTCGTTTTTGATGATTTCCAAAATCTTATTGTGATTATCAAGCAAGTCTTGTAAATAATCTATCCAAGCCTGAAGTTCTTTAATTTCTTTTTGTAAATCTTCAATTTGCAAATGTGTAAGACGTTTAAGTTGCATATCAACAATTGCTTGTGATTGTTCTTCATCAAAATCAAAGCGTTTTTCCAAAGAACGTTTTGCAGCTTCTGTGTCAGCACTTTCTTTAATTATTTTGATAACTTCATCAATATTATTAATTGCTTTTATCAATGCTTGCAAAATGTGCATTCTATGTTTTGCAACTTTTAAATCATAAATTGTACGACGTGTAATAACTTCATCACGATGTTTTACAAAAAGAGCAATTAATTGTTTGAGAGTCAAAATCTCTGGTTTTAAATATTGCGAAGGAAGTGTATATAATCCTGGTTCATCATAACGAGGAGCGCCTTCTTTATCTTGAGGAACAAGAGCAAGATTTATTACACCAAAGTTTGACTGTAAATCAGTTTTTGCAAAAAGTTGATTCAAAACTATTTTTGTGATTGCACCACGTTTTAAATCAACAACAATACGCATTCCTGTACGGTCAGAAGATTCATCGTTTGCGTTTACAATTCCTTCAATTTGTTTGTCACGAACAAGTTCTTTTATACGACGAATAATATTTGTTGTATTTACGCCATAAGGTACTTCTGTAAAAACAATAGATTCCTTTCCTTTTTTGTCAGTTTCGATTGTGAACTTAGAACGTATCGTTACTTTTCCACGACCTGTTGTATATGCTTTTTTAATTCCCGCTTTTCCGTAGATTGTTCCTCCTGTTGGAAAATCAGGACCTTTTATATATTTCATTAATTCTTCTATTGTAATGTCAGGATTATCAATATAAGCACTAACAGCTGCTGCAACTTCGCGCAAGTTATGACTTGGCATATTTGTTGCCATACCAACTGCAATACCTGTTGTTCCGTTACAAAGAAGGAATGGAAATTTTGCAGGAAGAACAGAAGGTTCGTCTGTTGTATCATCAAAGTTTCGAACCATATCAACTGTGTTTTTGTTGATATCTGCAACCATTTCTTCTGTAATTTTAGACATCTTTGCTTCTGTATAACGATAAGCTGCTGGAGGGTCACCGGCAATTGTACCAAAGTTTCCCTGAGGAGTAACAGTTGTATAACGTTGAGCAAAATCTTGTCCAAGACGAACTAAAGCATCATAAACAGAAGCGTCGCCGTGTGGGTGATATTTTCCTAATACATCTCCGACGATTGTCGCACATTTTTTTGTAGCACCACCAGATTTTAAATGTAAACTTTCCATTGAATACATAATTCTACGATGAACAGGTTTTAATCCATCACGAACATCTGGCAAAGCACGTTGAACAATTACGGACATCGAATAGTCAATGTACGCTTGTTTTACTTCGTCTTCAATTGGTATTTTTATTACAGTTCCACCTTCTGGTGTTTTGATTTCTTCCATTTTGTTTTATCCTTTTAACTAACTATCGTTAGTTTGTTTTATATATCCAAATTAGCATAACTTGAATTGGATTCTATGAAGTTTCTTCTTGGTTCAACTTCTTCACCCATACAAACGCTAAAAATTTTATCAGCAGCAATTGCATCAGGAACAGTTACAACTCTCATTTTTCTTTGTGTTGGATTCATAGTTGTTTCCCAAAGTTGTTTTCCGTCCATTTCACCAAGACCTTTGTATCTTTGGATGATTGCTTTATTTCTTGCTTCTCCCAAAGATTCAAGCGCTTTTTCTTGTTCTTCATCACTGTATGTGTAAATTGGATTTTTATCATTTGTTGTTTTCTTAATGCTGTACAAAGGTGGCATTGCAAGATAGATGTGTCCTTTTTCAATAAGTTCAGGCATATATCTGAAGAAGAATGTTAACAACAAAGTACGAATATGGCTTCCGTCAACATCGGCATCGGCCATAATAATGATTTTGTGATAACGCAATTTATCAATATTAAAATCTTTACCAAAGCCCGCACCTAATGTTGCAATAACTGGTTCCAATTTTTCGTTGCTCATTACTTTTTCTGGACGAACTTTTTCTACGTTCAACATTTTTCCCCACAGAGGAAGAATTGCCTGTGTTTTTGGGTCTCGTCCTTTTTTTGCAGAACCGCCGGCAGAGTCTCCTTCGACGATGTAAACTTCACATAGTTCAGGATTTTTTAATGAACAGTCAGCAAGTTTTTCTGGAAGCCCAAATCCATCAGACATTGTTTTTTTACGCATATTGTCTTTGGCTTTGCGAGCTGCAATTCTGGCTCTTGCTTCATCCATTGCTTTTTTAAGAATCGCTTCTGTAACTTGTGGATTTTGTTCAAAATAAATTGTGAGTTTTTCTTTTACAATTTGATTTACGATTGTTGCAACTTCTGTGTTTCCAAGTTTGTCTTTTGTCTGACCAACAAATTCTGGTTCAGGAACTTTCATAGAAATTACACAAGTCAAACCTGAACGAACATCTTCGCCCATAAGTTTTTCGCCTTTATTTTCATCGGCTTTTTTGCTTTTATCGCTTGTGTCTTTTTCAAATTGTTTTTTTAATTTTTCGTTGTTATCAAGACATTTATTTAAAACGAATGTAAGCGCTGTTTTAAAACCATCTAAGTGAGTACCACCGTCACGTGTATTAATATCGTTTACATAAGTTCTGATATTTTCAGCAAAAGATGTGTTGTAATGCATTGAAATTTCTGTGATTACATCATCTTTTTCTTCGTAAATATAAATTGGTTCAGCAGGAAGAACGTTTTTGCCTTCATCAATACTTTTTACAAATTCGTTGATTCCGCCTTCATATCTTAAAACTTCTTCTTTTACTTTTTCTAAGCGTTCATCACGGAAGATGATTGTTACACCGCTATTTAAAAAAGCAAGTTCTCTTAATCTATCTTTTAGAACGTCAAAATCATAAGTTGTTGTTTCTGTAAAAATTGTTTTATCAGCTTTCCAACGAATTGTAGTTCCGTGTTTGTCTGTATCGCCAATAACTTCAACTTTTGTTTTTGGAATTCCTCTTTCGTATTTTTGTCTGTGAATATGACCATCTTTATAAATTGTTGCTTCAAGCCAATCTGAAAGTGCGTTTACACAAGAAACACCGACACCGTGCAAACCACCAGAAACTTTGTATGAACCTTTATCAAATTTTCCTCCAGCGTGAAGGCGTGTTAATACAAGTTCCAAAGCACTGATTTTTTCTGTTGGGTGAATATCAACTGGAATACCACGTCCATTATCTTCAACACGAACAATATCATCTTTTTCTAGAGCAATAACAATATTATCACAAAAACCTGCCATTGCTTCGTCAATTGAGTTATCTACTGTTTCGTAAACAAGATGATGAAGTCCTTTTGGTCCTGTTGAACCTATATACATACCTGGTCTTTTTCTTACAGCTTCAAGTCCTTTTAAAACTTGAATACTACCAGCACCGTAATCTGCAGCCATTTTTTTATCCTTTTTTTTTAATTTTCAAAAAAAATACAATATATAAGTATAAAGTAAATAAAAAAAAGTTTCCATAACTAACAAGTGTTAATTTGAATGAATAAAATTTACTTAATAAAAATATGTTGCTTGCTAAAAATTCACAAAACAATTTATAATAAATCGCTATGAGTGAAAGAATTTATGAAGAAGCATGGCATTATGCTATGCAAGAAATTAAGAAAGAATTTGAAAATCTCAATAAATCAACAGAATTTTCTCTTTATTTTGAAAAAATGATTTATTTTGAAGACACAATTGATACAATCACAATTTCTTTAGGAACAGTTTTTTTAAAAACAATGATTGAAACTAAAGGATATTTGGACAAAATTTTAAACAAAATTAAAGAACTCACTTGTCAGGATAATCTTAAAATTGAATGTTTGATAAAAGAAGAAAAAAAAGCTACAGAAAATTTAGAAATTCCAACTGAAGAAAAACCAAAAGAAAATTATGAAAAAGATTTTGTTCCAGAAGAAACAGCTGATTTTTCAATAAAACAAGATTCTTTACCAAAAACAAATAAAAAACATCCTCAATTAAAAGAGGAATATAATTTTGATTCTTTTGTTTCTAGCGATAATACAATGTTTGCTTATAATGCAGCTCTCGCAATTTCAAAAAATCCAGGAAAACAACACAATCCTGTTTTATTTTACGGTGGTGTTGGTCTTGGAAAAACTCACTTAATGCAAGCAGTTGGAAATTACATTCATCAAAACAATAGCGATTTAAAAGTTTGTTATGTTACAGCAGAAACTTTTACAAATGAATTTACTTCATCATTTGTTTCTGGAACAACAAATGCTTTTAAAAATAAATATAGAAATCTTGATGTTTTATTAATTGACGACATCCACTTTTTACAAGGAAAAGAAGGAACTCAAGAAGAACTTTTTTACGCTTTTAATTCTCTTCATGATAAAAAAGCTCAAATGGTTTTTACTTGCGACAGACCAATTCGTGAAATTAGAAATATGACAGAACGTCTTTTAAGTAGACTTTCAAACGGTTTGTGTATTGATTTACAACCTCCAACTTACGAAACAAGATGTGCAATTATTCAAAAAAAATTGGAACTTCAAAATAAACAATTAAGTTCCGAAATTATTGATTTTATTGCAAAAAATGTTCAAACAAATATTAGAGATTTAGAATCTGCTTTAAATAAACTTTTAGGTTACGCAGAATTAACAAACAAAGAAATAACAATGGAAAGTGCAAAAAATTTATTAAAAGATATTTTTTCAGGACCAAATTCAGAAAATATTTCTTTAGAAACAATCCAAAAAGTTATTGCAAAAAATTACAACATTACAGTTACTGAATTAAAAGGCAAAAAAAGAGATAAAAAATTTGTAATTCCTCGCCAAATTGCAATTTATATAACAAGAGAATTAACAGAATATTCATTTACAGAAATTGGAAATGAATTTGGAGGAAAAGATCACTCTACAATTATGCATGCTTGTGAAAAAATAAATGAACAAATAAGAACTGATTCTTCATTTGATTTAAAAATCCAAGCATTTATAAGAGAGATTAGAGAATATAAAAAATAATTTCTTTTTTTAAAGTGCATATTATGATACAATAATGTGGATAACTTTTAAAAAGTTGTGGATAATGTGGATAAGTGGAAAAATTGTGGAATAAACATAGTTACTTATAAACTTTATAATTTGTTTATTTATAAAGAATTAAGTATCTTTTCCACAGTATCAACGCACTTATTATTACTATTATTAAATTTATAAATTTATATTATAGTTATACATTGTATAAAAAAATAAATATTTTAGGAGATTCTTATGAAGTTTACATTTGATAGAGATGCAATGATAAAAGAAATTGCTATTGCTCAAGAAATCATTACTAACAAAAGTCCAGTTTCTATTTTATCAAACATTTTAATTATTGCAGAAAACAATTCTTTAACAATTAAAGCAACTGATTCTACAGTAAAATTTACAACATCACTTCCTGTTGATATTCAAGAAGAAGGAAGTACAACAATCTTCTGTGATAAATTCATGAGTATTCTTTCTAATTCTCCTTCTGGTGATATGGAATTTATAAAAGACGACATCACTGTTACAATTAAACCAATTGCAAAAAAAGTTAAATTCCAACTTAAAAGCCAAACAAGTGATAAATTCCCAGAAATTTCTAAATATGATAATGTTCCTTTCTTTGAAATTTCATCAAAAGATTTTAAAGAAATGATTAAAGAAACAATTTTTGCAGTTTCTGAAGATAAAAACCGTTTCTTTATGACTGGTGTTTATTTTGTAAAAGAAAACGATATTTTGACAATGGTTGCAACAGATGGAAGACGCCTTTCTTGCGTAACAAAAAACTTTGGATACAATATTCCTGATTTTACACCAGCAATTATTCCTACAAAAATTTTAAGTTGTGTTCTTAAAAACGCATCTGACGAAGGAAATATTAAAATTGCAGTTGTTGATAAATCAATTTTTATAAAATTTGCAAATTATGAATTTTCATCAGTTCTTATTGATGGACAATTCCCAAATTATAAAAAAGTAATTCCAGAAAATCTAACAATGTCAATTATGGTAAACAAAGCTGATTTAGAAGCTGCTTTAAAACGTACAACAATCATGGTTGATAAAAAAGTTAGTAGAATTATTTTTAGAATTTCTTCTGGCGTTTTAAAACTTATTTCTCCAGAATCAGATATTGGTACTGCTGATGAAGAAATTCCATGTCGTTACAATGGACAAGATATTGCAATGGCATTGAATTTTACATACGTTACAGAACCTTTAAAAGTAATTGATTCAGAAAATGTAGTTTTTGAATTCAACGTAAACGAAAGCCAAAACGGAGAAGAAGCAAGTATTACAAAGGCAGTAATTATGAGAAGTGAACCAGCAGGTGATTATATTCACGTAATTATGCCAATGAATTTCTAAAATGCCTTTTTTATATCAAACTCTATATAATTTTCGCAATCTAAAAAATGATACAATAGACCTTTCTAATAGAGAGGTCTATTTTGTCGGCGAAAATGGACAAGGCAAAAGTAATATTTTAGAATCTCTTTATTATTCTTCATACGGAGTTTCTTTTAGAACTCATACAGAATCTCAAATTATAAAAAAGAACCAAAAAAATTTTAGTATAAATTCCATTTACAAAAAAAATGATGAAATTCAAAAGGTTTCCATAATTTATGATGAAGGAAAAAAAAGAATTGAAAAAAATGGAAAAAAAATTGTAGATAGAAAAGAATTAATAAATACGATTCCTTGTATTCTTTTTTGTCACGATGATATGCGTTTTGCAACAGGCGAGCCAGAAAATCGACGTTTTTTTATAGACCAATCTTTGACTTTGTACGATTCACTTTATATTGACGATTTAAGAAATTACAAAAAAATCTTAAAAAGTAGAAATTTAATTTTGAAAAGTCATCAGTATGAAATGCTCGATGTTTATGATAATCAGTTGGCCCAACAAGGTTTAATAATTCAGGAAAAACGTAAAAAAGCGATTTTTTTGTTTAATCAAATTTTTGGAAAAATTTACGCGGAAATTACAGGAATTGAAGGTTTGACAATTCATTATGGAACTTCATGGAAATCTGAAAATGAAAAAATCACTTATGAAGAAATTTTAAAAATCCTTGAATCAAAAAGAGAACAAGACAAAACTTTTGAAACAACAATGAGCGGACCTCACAGAGACAGAATAAATTTTGTTTTGGAAAATAAAAATTTTGTTCAAACGGCTTCTACTGGACAATGCAGATTAATTTCGCTTTTATTAAGAGTTGCTCAAGCTGTTTTTTACACAAGAACAACAGGATTAAAACCAGTTTTATTAATGGACGACGTTTTACTTGAATTGGATCCGGATAAAAGACAAAAATTAACCGCACTTCTTCCTGAATATGAACAATTATTTTGTACATTTTTACCCGGTGAACCTTACGAAAGATATATGAAAGACACAACAAAAATTTATAAAATTTCAAACGGAGAATGGTATGAGTGAAATTAGAAATTTTTCTGATATTGCAATAAGCATAATGTCAAATTTAACTGAAAGTGAAAGAAGTTTACCTTCTATTTGGAAAAAAGTTGTTTCTAAAGTAAATAAATACGGCGACAGACTTTGTGGAAATACAAGAGTTGTTGATTATAAAAATGGAGTTTTGTTAATTGAAACAGACCATCCAGGTTGGAATCAAATTATGAATATTTATCAAAAATTCATAATTACAGGATTGAATAGAGAACTTCCAGATTTAAAAATTAACACACTGGCTTTTAGAGTAAAAGGAAATGATGCACAATTAAGTCAAAGTTATGATGAATATTTGGAAGAAAAAAATAAAGAGTATCAAGAAAAATTAGAAAAAGACGAAAAAGAAATAGACAAGTTTTATGAAAATTTGGGAAAAAATCGTGAAGAAGAAAAAAAAGAAAGTTCACTTCCTCCCGAAATTTTGGAAAAATTTGAAAGACTAAAACAAAGTATGTTGACCAACGATGAAAAATAATGATATATTTTGTTACTATTATTTTTAAATCATTAAATTATTATTTATTTCAATTTTTGGAGTTTGTAATAATTAAAAAATATAAAAGGAGTCTCGTTTTATGAAACGTACATATCAACCAAGCAAAGTAAAACGTAATAGAAAATTTGGTTTTAGAGCTCGCATGGCTACAAAAGGTGGACGCAAAGTTCTTGCTAGAAGACGTGCAAAGGGTAGAAAAAAGCTAACTGTTTCTGACGAAAAGAAAAAATACTAATATTTATTAGGGATGGGAACAGATTTTATAAAAACAGGATTTTTTAAACGTGAAGAACGAATAAAAAATCCTGCAGATTTTAAGAAACTGTTTAAAAATGGAAAAAAGATAAGTATTCAGGGCGCTAAAATTTTCTTTATGGAAAATGGTCTTGAAATAAACCGTGTTGGTTTTCCTTTAATTCGTGGATACGGTAACGCAGTTCAAAGGAACTTATCAAAAAGATACAGCCGAGAAGTCTATCGTTTATTAAAATCACACTTGAACACCGGATATGATATTTTATTTCTAGTTTATCCAGGCAATGATTCGTTCAGCTCGCGGTGTGATCAATTTCGTTTATTGTTAAATAAGGCAGGATTAATTAAGGAATGAAAAATTTAATCGCTAAATTTTTCTGCATTCTTATTCGTGCTTATCAAATTTGTATTTCTCCTTTATTTCCTTCGTGTTGTAGATTTACGCCGACGTGTTCCGCGTATGCATTGGAGGCAATAAAAAAATATGGAGCAGCAAAAGGTTTATTTTTATCAATCAAACGAATTTGTAAATGTAATCCATTTCATAAAGGCGGATACGATCCAGTTCCGTAATAATTAGGAGATATTTGTGGAAAAAAATACTATATGGGCCATAGTTCTTTCTACAATTGTTGTTATTGCATCATTCCTTTTGCAACCAATCATTTTTGGACCTCAAATTGAAGCTGCTATGCAACAACAAGAAATTGCAGCACAAGAACAAAAAGAAAAGGGAGAAAAAGAAAATTCTGTTTTAATTGAATCAGAAATTTTACAAAATGATTCAGAATTTGTTAACGCAGAAATTCAAGAAAACTTAAAAGAAGAATTTGTAACAATCACAACAGATGTTGTAGAAGTTGTTTTTTCAAACAAAGGTGGAGACATCATCAGTTACAAACTTTTAAAACACTTTGATAAAGACACAGGAACAGGAATTCAGCTTGCAGATAATGTAACTGAAACAAACAGAGCTTGTGCTTTAGCTTTGGGAACAGCAGATAAAGAAATTATCAATCAAATTTTTGAACACGAAATGATTGATGAAAATACAATTTTATTCAAAAGAAATTTTGTTTTTGAAAAAAATGGTAAAAGAGAAGTTGTTACTTTAGGAAAAAAATATTCTTTCAAACCGGGCGAATATATGTTCAAATTGGACATTCTTGTTCACGGATTGGAAAATTTTACTGGATTTGATTACGACGGAACTGCTTATACTTTAAGAACTTCGCCACAAATTGGTCCTCATTTTGATCCTAAAAAAGATAAATACGAAAACAGACAATTCCTTGCTTACAATGGTAAAAAAACAAAAAAAGTTATTTTAGCACAAGGACAATTCAAACCTTACGAAAAAAGCTTTATGTGGTGTGGAATTGCTGGAAAATATTTTGAAGAATTAGTTATTCCAAATAATCCAGAAATTATCAAAGAAGGATTATATTCTTCACAAATTGAAGTTAATGATTATGCAAACGCTCAAGCTTTCTTAGAAAGACGCGCATTTAATAGTGCAGACATTCAAGATACATATTATATGTATTTTGGACCACGCAGCGAAAAATACTTGAAAGTTTACAACGTTTCTGATGAAAATGCTTGGAATTTTGGTGGAAGAAGAGTTACAGAAAGTTTACAAACAAGTGGATTTTTGAGTTGGTTGGAAAACATCTTAAAATGGGCTTTGGAAGTTATTCACAAAGTTGTAAAAAACTGGGGTGTTGCAATCATCGTTCTTACAATCATTCTTAAACTTTTGATGTTCCCTCTTTCAAAGAAACAATCTTTGGGAACTGTAAAAATGCAAGAATTACAGCCAAGAGTTCAAGAAATTCAAAAGAAATATGAAAATGATAAGCAAAAACAACAAATGGAAATGACAAAACTTTATCAAGAAGCTGGTTATAATCCTGCAAGTGGATGTTTACCAATGATTTTCCAATTCTTGATTTTGTTTGCAATGTATAATTTGTTTAATAACTATTTTGATTTCCGTGGAGCAAGTTTTATTCCTGGTTGGATTCCAGATTTAACTGTTGGAGATAGCGTTTATCAATTCAAATTTAACATTCCTCTTTTAGGAAATCATTTAAGACTTTTACCAATTATTTATACAGCTTCACAGTTGTTATTTGGAAAAATCACTCAATATAATGGCGCACAAAGTAATGCATCAATGAAATTTATGACTTATGGTATGCCATTAATTTTCTTCTTCTTGTTCTACAATGCACCAGCAGGTCTTTTGCTTTATTGGACAGTAAGTAACTTCTTCCAAATGGGACAGCAAATCATCTTGAATAAAATGGTTGCAAAGAAAAAAGCAGAATCAAAAAATAATAAAACAAATGTTCCTATAAAGAAAAATAACAAAAGATAAATGAGGTACAGAAAATGACATACGAATTTGAAGGAAAAACAGAAAAAGAAGCAATAGAAAAAGCTGCAATTGAATTAAATCTTGAAAGAGATCAATTTGATGTTGAAATTTTGGAAACACAAAAAAATTCTCTTTTCAAAAAAGGTTATGTAAAAATTAGAGTTCATACTTTGGATGATGAAAAACCTTCTTTTGGATTTAAAGAAAGAGAAGAAAATTTTACAAGAATTGTTTCGGATCCTCTTCCTCAGAGTGAATTTGAACAAAAACTTATTGAATTTATTACAAACGTTGTAGAAAAAATGGGTTACGATGTAAAAGTTGAAGTAACTTACAGAGAAGATAAAAAACTTGGAATCAAAATGGATTCTTCATATTCTTCAATTTTGATTGGAAGAAAAGGTAAAAATCTTGATGCTTTACAAGTTTTGGCAAATATTTACGCAGGAAGATTAGGACACGAAGAAATTAGAGTTATTCTTGATACAGAAAACTACAGAATTAGACGTGAAGAAACTTTGGTAAGACTTG
Organism: Treponema bryantii; assembly: GCA_015061465.1. Taxonomy (GTDB): domain Bacteria; phylum Spirochaetota; class Spirochaetia; order Treponematales; family Treponemataceae; genus Treponema_D; species Treponema_D bryantii_D. The sequence continues at coordinate 28,692 of SUWN01000022.1, forward strand.
CTTATAACACAGCAGACAAAGTTCGTTTGAGCAAAAAATCAATTCTTCTTGAACCAATGAATCCTTTTGAAAGAAGACTTATTCACACAACTTTAAATGATATTCCTGATGTTGAAACCAAAAGCGAAGGAGATGGTTTATATAAACAGGTAAGAGTTTTCTACAAAGGAATTCGTTAATGAGAAAAACTAAATTTTTACAAATCTGTTTAATTTTTTGTGTTTGTTTGAATGTTTTTGCGCAAGCAAAAGATGTAAAATCACTTGTGAGCGCAGAAATTTTTGATGAATTACAAAAAAATGGATTTGTAAAAAAAATTCACGCAGGACAAGATTCTGATTATGAATTGTTGCCTTTGTGTGAATACAAAGAAATTTGTTTGCAAAATAAAATTGCAAAAGAGGAAAAAAATTTTCCGTTCATTTACGAAAGTTTGTTTTTGATTCCAAAAGCTGAAATTCTTGAAAAAAGCAATTCTGCAAAACAAACTTTCAACATAGAAGATGTTTCGACTGTTTTTAGAAGTTTTTCTAAAATGCAAGGAATGAAATATTTTTCTACAACAAGAAAAAAGGAAAAAATCCTTTACGAAAAAGCGTATACAATCGCAAACGAAACAAGTTCTGAAAAAATTTCTGATAAAAACACAGGAAATGCGGATGGAAAAGTTTTGTTTTGTTATCAAGAAGATGCATCTTTTGGCGTTTGTAGATACAAAGTAGAATACAAACAAAATCAAGATACACTTTTTGCTTTATTTTCAAACATTGATACTTTAGGAATTGGTCCGTTTAAGGCTATTTTTCCGGGAAAAATGAAAATAAACACAATTGTAATTGATTGTGGAGATTCAATTTTGTTGTATTTGGGAACAGATGCTGATAGCAAAAAACTTCCGGGAATAAAAGGTCAGTTAGAAGATTCTTTTTCTTCTAGAATGGACGCTATTTACAAATGGTTCTTGACACAATTTTAATTCAGGAGGGAACAAAAATGAATAAAATAAAAAAAATTATAATTGCATTTTTACTTGGAACAGTTTTTATTGTAAATTGTTCTTGTAATTCAAGGAGTAAAGCAATGGACGCACTAAAGGGAAAAGAAGGTGTTTTTGCTGTTTTAACAACAGAAAAAGGTGAAATAGTATTAAATCTTTTTTACAAAGAAACACCAATGACTGTAACAAACTTTGTTGGATTAGCAGAAGGAACTTTAAAAGCTGCTAATGGAAAACCTTTCTACGATGGATTGAAATTTCACCGTGTAATTGCAAACTTTATGATTCAAGGTGGAGATCCAAGAGGAAATGGAACTGGTGGTCCAGGATATAAATTCCCAGATGAATTTGTTGATGAATTGATTTTTGACAAACCTGGTAAACTTGCTATGGCAAACTCTGGTGCAAACACAAACGGAAGCCAATTCTTTATTACACACGTTCCAACAGATTGGTTGAACCACAAACACACAATTTTTGGTGAAGTTGTAACAGGTCAAGATGTTGTAGATTCTGTTGCTCAAGGTGATACAATTATTTCTATCAAAATTATTCGTCAAGGTGCTGAAGCAGAAAAATTCACAGCAACTCAAGAAGATTTTGACAATTTGATTGCTGCACAAAAAAAATTGAACGAAGAAAAAGAAGCTAAAAAATTAGCAAAAATTACAGAAGGTTGTACAAAACACGATTCTGGAGTTTATTATCAAATCTTAAAAGAAGGTTCGGGAGAACCAACAGGAAAAGGAAAAAATGTTTCTGTTGAATACAAAGGTTACTTACCAGATGGACCAATTTTTGATGCAACAAAAGAATTCCACCCACAAGGTCACCAACCATTAGAATTCAAAACAGATGCTGGAAAAATGATTCCTGGATTTGATATTATGGTTCAAGAAATGAAACTTGGTGAAACAAGAAAAATGGTAATTCCACCAGAATTAGCATACGGAGCTTATGGAATTCCACAAGCAGGAATTCCTGGAAATGCTTATATTTGTTTTGATGTTACATTAAAAAAGAACTAAAATTTAATACGATTAAATTAAACAATAAAATCTAAAGAGTAAAAAAACAATTTAAAATTGCTCCCGCTTACGTAGGCTGGCACAAAACCGCTCGATAACTCGCTACACGCTGCTTGTGGTATAGAAACTATAGAACCAGCCACTATTGTGGCTGCCACAAGCAGAGTATTTTTGCACCAACCTCCGTTCGCTCGCGCAAAATCTATTTTTTTAAACATTTTTATAATTGTTTATTTTTTCAAAACAGGCGGAAATATCTAAAAAACGAACGTTGGTATATGTAAAATTCATTTAAAAATTCCGGGTAAATTCGATAAAATAAACATTTTGAAAAATTATTGAAAAAAATGCGTAGTGGATGTTCGTTGGCGCAGCTGTTCATTTTTATTGCGAACTTATCTTGCTGCGCCGCCAGTTTTGTAGAAACTACAAAACTGGAAGCACGGACAAGACATTCTAACGTTATACGATGTTCAAAAGTCCGTGCTATCTCTCGGCGGAGCATAAGTACGGTTATCCACGAAAGCAATTTTTTTGCTCAATACGTTATAAAAAATATGTTTAATTTAATCGTAAAATTTTTTTATAAGTTCTAATAATTCATCTGCCGAAATTCCTTCTTCTTTTGCTTGTTTGCAGAAGTTTTGAACAAGGATTTCGGCATTTTTATTTTTGATGCTTTCTATTTGAGTTTGTTGTAACGAAGCAACAAACGTTCCTTTACCAACGATAGTTTTTATAAAACCATCACGGTCCAATTCTTCCCACGCGCGTTTTACTGGAATAACGCTGATTCTTAATTCAGAAGCGACGAATCTGATTGTGGGAAGTTGGGTTCCTGCTTGTAAAGAACCGTTTAGAACTTGCGATTTTATTTGTGAATAAATCTGCATGTAAATTGGTTCAGAAGAATTTTCTGAAAGAATTATATTCATTTTACAAGTCTACCTTTTTAAAGTTTTTACAAGAAACTTTGTAAGTTGCAAACCAGCTAAGTGAATAAATTACAATTCCAACAAAAAGAATAATCAGTTTTAATCCTAAATCTTGCGAATTTGAAGAATCTAATCTTCTAAATAAATCAAAAGAAAACAAATCTTTTATAATAAAAGGAACATCAAAAAGAATATAAAGCAAAAGAAAAGCAATTCCTCCAAGCAAGAATGGACCACCAATTTTTTCTGTTTTTTTGTAAACTTTTGTAATAAATATAAAATTAAACGCTGAAATAACAATCAAAAGAAGTCCAAAAAAAGCTATGTTTGCATTAATTCCTGTTGGATTTCCGTCTGGGAAAAATTTGTTGTGTAAAAAAGCAAAAGGAATTGATAACAAAATAAAAACAATTTCGTAAAGTGCAACTAATAAACAGCGCGCTTTTACAATATTATTTTTGGAAATAGGCAACAAAATGTTAAAAAGAGAATCTTTATTTATTAATGAGTTATTAAAAATCCAAAAAACGCTTAAACACATATAAAAAAATCCGATGTAAACAGGATAATGAGGAATTAAAAGCATTGCAGCAAATCCCAAGAAAAAGTAATTAAGTGGATTTAAACAAAGATTTATTTCTTTATAAAGTAAATTTTTCATAAATTTCTCCCTTTTATTATTTGTATTCACGTTCGATGTGAATCATGATTTCTTCAAAAGAAGGTTCTGATAAATTGAAAGAAGCAAAAAGTTCTTTATCTTTTGTGTTAATCATTCCTTCAAAACCAAATTTATTTATGTTTAAACCGATGATTTTAGATTTAAGTTCGTCTGAAAGTTCATCATTTTTGCCAGAAATTAAGCGATAATCTTGTTTAAAAGAAACTGAATCGGTGCTTTTTAAGATTTTTCCGTTGTTTATGTAAGTGATGAAATCTGCACATTTTTCTAAATCTGAAATAACGTGTGTTGAAAACAAAATAGAATGTTTTTCGTCAGCAACATATTCTTGGAATAAAAGAATCAATTCGTCGCGGCTAACAGGATCCAAACCACTTGTTGGTTCATCTAAAATCAAAAGTTTTGCGTCGTGACTCATTGCAAGAGCAAGTTGAAATTTAATTTTCATTCCTGCAGAAAGTTCTTTGATTTTTTTATTTTCATCTAGTTTGAATTTTTGAAGAAGAGATTCGTATTTTTCTTGATTCCAAGTGGCAAAAAATTTTTTGTAAACAGAAGAAATAGTTTTAAGTTTTTTTGTTGAATAAAAGCCATCTGTTCCAGAAATGAAACCAATAGATTTTTTAACTTCGTCTTCATTAGTTTGTATGTCATAACCACAAATTTTAGAAGAACCTTTTTCTGCAGAAACGATGTTGAGCATAGATTTTATTGTTGTTGTTTTTCCAGCTCCGTTTCGACCAATGAAACCCATGATATAACCTTCTTCCAAAGAAAAGCTTACATCTTGTAATTTAAATGATGGATAAGTTTTGCAAAGATTTTCAACTTTTAAAAGTTCCATATTTACTCCGTGATTGTGTATATTCAATATACACAATATACACACTGAAAAAAGAATTGTCAATAAATTTTTTCGTTGATTTTTAAAATAAAAATAAATATAATTCCGTATATTTTAATTGTATGGAGATTTTTATGGAAAATAAAACATTAACTAGAAATAAAAAATTAGCATTGACAGGTGCATTTAGCGCTTTGGTTATCGTTCTTGCAATAACAAATCTTGGTTTAATTCCAATTGGAGCAACAGCTTCTATTACTATTTTGCAGATTCCAGTTATTTTGATTGTAATGTTAGCTGGTTTGGGAGAAGGACTTTTTGTAGGTGCTGTTTTTGGAATTATGACATTAATTCGTGCGGCAATGAGTCCATCTGGAATTTTGGATCCACTTTTTGTAAATCCTTTGTGTTCAGTTCTTCCTAGAATGCTTTTGGCTGTTGTTGCTTGGGCTGTTTGGAAACTTTTAGATAAAGTTTTGCATTGTCCAAAAACAATTTCTGCAGGAATCACAGGTTTTGTTGCAACAGTTGCGCACACTTTGCTTGTAATTGGATGTATTTATATTTTTGAAGGCGCAGACGTTCGTGCAGCAATGGGAGGAATGGGATATTTTGCAGTAATTGCAGCTCTTTCTTTTAATGCAATTTTGGAAAGTGTTGCTTCTACAATTGTTTGTGTTGCTGTTTACCTTGGATTGTTCATTTCTTCAAACAAAAAATCAAAATTATCACAAGAAGAAGATTAATTTTATAAAAAACTTATTGATAATAAAACAAACTTTTTATACACTTTAAAAATGATAAACGAAACAGAACTTTCTAAAAAAACAATTTTCTCTTTTGAAGTTTTTCCACCAAAAAAAACAATGCCCATCGATACAATTTATTCAACCCTCGATGAGCTTAAAGATTTAAAACCAGATTTTATTTCTGTAACTTTTGGTGCTGGCGGAAGCGAAAATTGCGATAATACATTGAATATTGCAAAAAGAATAAAAGAAGTTTGCGGTGTTGAGCCAGTTGTTCACATGCCTTGTATCAACATGACAAAACAAGAAGCGAATTATATTTTGCAACAATTTCAACAAGCTGGAATTGATAATATTCTTGCTTTGCGTGGCGACAAAGTTGAAGGAAAAGAACCATCCAACGAATTTTTACACGCCAGCGATTTGATTTCGTTTATAAAAGATTTTGATTCAAAAAGAACAGATGGAAAATCTTTTGCAATAATGGGTGCGTGTTATCCGGAACAACATCCACAATCTAAAGATGTTTTTGATGATATTGCAAACTTAAAATTAAAAGTGGACTCAGGTGCTTCACATTTGCTTTCTCAATTGTTTTTTGATAATGAACAATTTTATCGCTTTTTAGAAAGAGCGCGCATCGCAGGAATTAACGTTCCAATTGAAGCGGGAATTATGCCAGCAACAAACAAAAAATCAATTGAACGCATGGTTTCTATGACAAATGCAATTCTTCCTAAAAAGTTCACACGAATGATGGAGCGATATTCTGATTCACCAGAAGCAATTCGTGATGCAGGAATTGCTTATGCTGTAGACCAAATTGTAGATTTAGTAACAAACGGAGTTCAAGGAATTCATCTTTATACAATGAACAATCCCTATGTTGCAAAAAAAATCAACGAAGCAATTCGCAATATTTTTGATGTTCCACCAACAATTGAATTTTGTAACAGATAAAAAATTATTTTGAATTTACGCCTTCGCCAAAAAGTGCAAAATCACCTTTGCACGGGTCGTTTGGCCAAATAAGTTTTAATTGTTCAGTGATTAATAACGCGGTTTTTAAGGAAGAAGCCGCGTTTTTTTCTATAAGTCCATATTTTACCGATTGTTGGATTACGTGAGTGTCCAGCGGAATTATTAAATCTTTTGAATCAAACCAAGTCCAAATTCCTAAATCTACGGGAGAATTTTGACGAACCATCCATCTTAAAAACATATTAACTCTTTTGTTGGCGCAAGTTTTGCCTTGCGGAACGACTTTACAACCATCAAAAATTCTGGAAATTGTTTGGCTCAAATGTTCGTCTTTATTTAAACGAGTTTGATATTCATTTTTTACGAATTCACCAAAAGTTGAATTTTTTTCCAAAAGAAGTTTTATTCTGGAAAAAAAAGCGTGCATATCTTCATAAGAATAAAAACGATAAAATTTTTTTTGATTATTTGAATCGGCACTGTTAAAATCATTCAGAAATGAGGATGTTTTTATCCATTTGTAAATTCCGCCAGATTTGTCTGCCAATTCAAAAATTTGTTTTATTTTTGGAATGAATTGTTTTCTGTTTCCAAACGATAGAATTGCTGCGATAAAGCATGCAATTTCACAATCAGATGGATTTTTATACCAACGAGTGAATTGACTTGGGTCGGAATTCAAAAATTGTGAAACTTCATTTTGTTCGGCGAGAAAAATTAGTTTTTGTTTTAAATCTTGTGTCATTAATGTGAATAAATATTTTCTATTTCTTCAATAGAAAGATTTTGTTTTGCATGTTTATAAAAAACGTCTTCCAACAAATTTTTACAGTTGAATTCCATGAGTTGGTAAATAACAGGTGTAAGTATTTGTTTAGAACGGTCGTCTAACCCGCCTCCTGCTTCAGAAGTAAAAGCAAAAACGTATAAAAATCCTTTATCAGTATTTCGTTTCATAATAAGAACTGCGCTTGAAGTAAATAAGAATCCACGTAAAGAAAATTGAATTTCTTTTATTTTTTCATAATCAGCTAATTCAAGTTCGTTTGCAGGAAGAATAAAAGAAAAATGGCTCATACTTACATCTTGCAAATGTCCAGTAAAAGTTAATTCATCTTTTTTAAAAGAAAAAGTACATGCTTTTGTACAAATGGCACGAATGTTTTTTCGTCTTCCTTGTGCTTGATTTGCAAATAAAATTTTCTGAATAATTTCAAAATTGTTTGCTTTTTTATATTCGATTTGAATACAACCACACTGGCAACCCATTTCCATCAAGTAAAGATGTTCTAATTGGGCTTTTTCGTCTTTTGATTGGCGTTTGTTGTATAAAATTCCGATTAAAACTTTGTTTTCGTATTTCTTTTGAATTTCTTTAATGAATTTAGGCCAATCAATTCCAACAACATTATAATCAATATTAAAAAATAAAATGATGTCTTTAAAAAGAGAGATTAAAATATCGATTTTTTTATCCAAGGAAAGAAGTTTATCGTTATTTATAAAATAACACTCATAACCTAAAGAAAAATATTCTTCCAAATAATCTTCAGGAATGAGTGAAGTATCTGGAGTAATAAAAAAAGTTTTTCTACCAACAACAATGTCTTTAATTGAAGTACTCAAATGTTATATCTCCTATAGAAACACTTTTTATAATATTATCCAATGATTTTATGATAAAAGCAATTAAATTAAATAAAATGTTGCACTGTATGATGTTCAATCATTTTTGTTTTTACAGCAACGATGTAACTTCCGAACATAGCAGTCGCAACATCAAAAACTGTAGAGAAAGAACAAATTATTAACGAAGCAGGTTTTAATAAGTGGAAACTTGTTTCAAAACCTTTTCCGTATGCTTCGCACAAAATTGTTAATAAAATGAAAACGCCACCGCTTGGAATTCCGCCAAGTAAGAATGAAAGTCCAAATGAAGCAAAGAAAATCCACATTACGTCAGCAAAAGCCATGTTCAAACTTGAATAAGAACGCCAAATCAAAATAAAACAAATTGTTGCAACCAAAGATGAACCGCCGCGAGCAAAAACAGAGAATAACGGATATGTAAAACCGCTACAACGACGACGAATTCCTAAACTTTCTTTTCCGTGACGAATGTTCATTGGAAGAACAAGGTTTGAATCTGTACTAAAGAAAGCTAAAAGCATTGGAGCAACGCTTGCAAAAAGAACTTTATAAGGATGTGGGTCGTGACAAACGTATCTGATAATTACAGGATAAACAATTCCGATGATAAAAATTAATGTACACAAAAGCATGATGATAAGTGGAGTGTAAATTCCTGTTAATAACAAACTTCTAAATGTGATTGTCCAATTACAAACTGCCGCGATGATGAAAATAGACATAATTTCTGTGAAGAAAACAGCGATGTTGTAAAAAAGTTTGGATAAAGCATCTACAAAAGAAAAAATTGGTCTGTAAGTTGATTCTTCTGAAGCACATTCCCATCCAATTAAGAAAGCAAAAACAAAAGAAACTAACAAGAAAGAACCTTCTGTTAATGAATCAAAAGCTGATAAAGGAAACAAAGAAAGAATCAACGATTTTAAATTAATATTTACAAGTTCAGGAGCACCGTCGATTGTAATAGGAATTCGAGGTAATTTGACGATGGAAATTGCTAACAAACCAACTAAAGTTAATAAAAGTGAAGAAATCACAATGATAGAAAAAGTCCAGATTGTTGTTTTTAAAATCAACTTAGAACTTCTTAATTTACAAATAGAAACAATTACCGAAGAAAAAACGATTGGGATGACTAAATATCGTCCAAAATTTATAAATAATTGTGTTAAAAATCCTAAAACTTCTGAGCTTTTTGCTCCATCCAAAGGAAGAACTAAAGCTGAAACAACACCAAGAGCAATACCAATTAAATATTTAATCCAAACTTTCATAACGTCATTATATCATATACTAGATTGTGATTCCATAGTGTGTTATATTATAAATATGTCTGATATCCTATTAATTGGTAAAGAATTACCAGATGTTCTTGAATTTGCAGAAAGTATTTCATTAAAAGAAAGACGGATTTTTACAACAAGTAAAAATGCTACAGAAGTTTCAAATTTTGAAGCAGAAAACATTTTTTCTGTAACATGGAATAAAAATTCTGCAATATCAGCGCGTTCTTTAATCATAAAAGCAGAAACAAAACTTGATAATTTGGACGAATATCTTTTTTATTTTGACGCACCTTATTTTGCTTCAAAATTTGAATTAGATAAATCTGAAGAAGTTTCGGCTGCAATTGATACAATGATTTCTTCTTATCAATACGCAATCAATGAACTTTTATATAGATTGGAACAGAAAAAAGAAAAAGCAATTATTTCATTTTTAATAAAAACAGCGTCTTCTAAATTTGATGTTTTACAGGCAGGAAATAAAACTGTTAATTCAAGACCTGTTAGCAATATTGTAGATAGCGCTCAAATGGCTTTTAAAGCGCTTGCACAAAATGTTGCGACTTTGGTTGCAGAAAAATCGTATCTTTCTGTTTTGTTGGCGCAAAATCTTCCTACAAACGAACTTTATGAAAACGAAAAAGAAGTTGTTTCTTGGTTGATGAATTCTATAAATGAAATTAAAAATGCAAAAAACAAACAGACTGCAAAACAAGCTTGTACTTGGGTAAAAGTTGGCGCAAAAATTCCGAGCGGATTTTCTCTTTTTAAATAATTTTTGAATTTATGACATTTGTAATAATTGGATGTTTTTGTTCAGTAATTTTTATTCCTCTTGGAATCGCTTTAATGTGGTTTTATTCTGATTGGAAAAAGAAAACAAAATTCATTTTATCTTTTTCAACAGGATTTTTGTATTTATTTTTAATTCTTCTTTTGTTAGTTCG